>JBFWNZ010000324.1:0-4415 GCA_050250795.1 Alphaproteobacteria bacterium
AACAGGGCGCCGTGGGCTGCATCGTCGGCGGCACTGTGGGTACTACCGCCTCGCTCTATATCGGCGCCGCCAACATCATCAACCTGATCGCCGGCGGCGGCGCCCCGCCCGCGTCCCCGGCAGCGCTTTATGCCGCCGTGGCCGGCGTGGTGTTCGCGACCTTCTGCGCCGTCGGCCAATCGGTCACACCCCTGGTCGTGAAGACCTATCACGACTATTACGCGCCGCCGGAGAACCGCCCGACCGTCGTGCCGCCGCTCGGTCCTCAGCAACCGCCGTATATGAGCCAGTTCGAACGGAAGGCCCGGGTACGGCTCCAGTAGCATGCATCTCGGGCCGTCCGGAGATCGCTTGACTCAAATCCATATTTCGATAATTCTCGAAATATGGATTTGAAAGCTGCCACCGATGCGCTTGCCGCGCTCGCCCAGGAAACCCGCCTGCGGGCGTTCCGCCTGCTGGTCGCGGCCGGACCCGAAGGGCTGGCCGCCGGCGAAATCGCGCGCCAGCTCGACGTACCCGCCAACACCCTCTCCACGCATCTCGCGATCCTCAGCAATGCCGGCCTTGCCGGCAGCCGCCGCGAAAGCCGCTCGATCCTCTATGCCGCGGATTACGACGGGATGCGGGCGCTGCTCGAATATCTCGTCCGCGACTGCTGCAACGGCCGGCCCGAGGCTTGCGCGGACCTGCTGAATGCGATCGCACCCTCCGCCTGCTGCCCCCCTGCCGAACCCAGGAGCCCATCATGAAGCGCCTGCATGTGAATCTCGCCGTCGCGGATATCGACCGGTCCATCCAGTTCTATTCCACGCTGTTCGGTACCGGCCCCAGCGTGGTCAAGCCGGACTATGCGAAATGGATGCTGGACGATCCGCGCGTGAACTTTGCGATCACCGCGCGCGGCCACACCCCCGGTATCGACCACCTTGGCATCCAGGTGGAGACCGCGGCGGAACTGGCCGAGGTGCAGGAGCGCCTGCACGCCGCCGACGGCCCTATCCGCGACCAGGGCGCCGTCACCTGCTGCTATGCCCGCTCCGAAAAGTCCTGGATCACGGACCCGCAGGGCGTCTCATGGGAGGCGTTCCTGACCTCCGGTCTCAGCGAGACCTTCGGCGAAGAGACCCTGAAACCGGCCGCTGCCGCATGTTGCGCCCCGGCCGCCGGCCCGGCCGCGCCGGCCCGCTGCTGCGAGTGAGCGAACCCATGTCCGACAAGCCCCGCAACGTCCTGTTCCTCTGCACCGGCAACTCCGCCCGGTCGATCCTGGCCGAAGCGATCCTGAACCGGGAAGGCACCGGCCGGTTCCGGGCCTATTCCGCCGGAAGCCAGCCCAAGGGGGCCGTGCATCCCTTCGCCCTGGACCTGCTGCGCAAGCTGAACCACCCGACCGCCGGCTTGCGCTCGAAATCCTGGGAGGAATTCGCGCGCGCCGATGCGCCGAGCCTCGATTTCGTGTTCACCGTCTGCGACAACGCCGCCAGCGAGGTGTGCCCGGTCTGGCCGGGCCAGCCGATCTCGGCGCATTGGGGCATTCCCGATCCGGCCGCGGCCGAAGGCACCGAGGCGGAGCGCCGCCTGGCCTTTGCCGAGGCCTATCGCCAGATGCACAACCGCATCTCGATCTTCGTCAGCCTGCCCTTCGCCAGCCTGGATCGCCTCGGTCTGCAGACGCGGCTGCGCGAAATCGGCCAGCGGACCGCGGAACCCGTCTGACATGACCGACCGGTTCGACACGCAGCGGCGGCTGGCCGCGGAGGCACTGGGCACCGCGGCGCTGCTGGCGACGGTGGTCGGCTCCGGCATCATGGCCGAACGGCTGGCCGGCGGAAACGTCGCGCTGGCGCTGCTCGGCAACACCATCGCGACCGGCGCCATCCTGGCGGTGCTGATCGCGTCCATGGGCCCGATATCGGGGGCGCATTTCAACCCGGCCGTCACGCTGGTCTTCGTGCTGCGGCGCGAGATCGCTGCGTCCCTGGCGCTCGGCTATCTCGCCGCCCAGATCGCGGGGGCGGTCGGCGGCGCGTGGCTTGCCCACGCCATGTTCGAGGCGCCGGTGTTCCAGTTCTCGACCAAGATCCGCACCGGGTCCGCGCAATGGCTGGCTGAAGGCGTCGCCACCTTCGGCCTGCTTGCCACCATCCTGGCCGGAATCCGCTGGCGACCGGCCGGCGTCGCCTGGATGGTCGCGCTCTACATCACCGCGGCCTACTGGTTCACCGCCTCCACCAGCTTCGCCAACCCGGCCGTGACCCTGGCGCGCAGCCTGACCGACAGCTTTTCCGGCATCCGGCCCGGCGATGCCCCAGCCTTCATCCTGGCGCAATGCGCCGGGGCCGTGGCGGCAGCGGCCGTCATGTCATGGCTGCTGCGCCCGTCCGAACCCGCCGCAAGCGGGTAAGACGCCCGGCCGATCCGCGACGACGGTTGCGTTCGCCGCAGCGATGGCGAAAGTAGGAGCCATCGAGAATGCGGGAAGGACCGGCGATGGCGGAACGTCACGGATATCTGCGGAGGCCGCCATGCCCGCCGCGCTGACGATCCTGCTGGGCTGCCAGCTCGCCGGCGAGGTGATCGTGCGGGCACTCACCGTCCCGGTCCCGGGCCCCGTGCTCGGCATGGTCATGCTCTGCGCGCTGCTGGTCCTGCGCGGCGGCGTCCCCGCCAACCTGCAATCCACGGCGCACGGCCTGCTCGCCCATCTCTCGCTGCTGTTCGTCCCGGCCGGGGTGGGCGTGATGGTGCATCTGCACCGCATCGGCAACGAGATCGTCGCGATCGTCGCGGCGCTGCTCCTGTCGACCGCGCTCACCATCGCCGTGACCGCCATCGTCTTCCGGCTCGTCGCCAGACTGACCGGCGGAAGCGAGAATGCCGGGGAGCCCGAAGGATGACGGGCGTCCGCGATGCCTGGGTCTATCTCAGCGCCTCGCCGCTGCTGTGGCTGACCGCCACCCTGGCCGCCTATCTGCTGGGCCATGCGCTGTTCCTGCGGGCGCGGCGAAGCCCGCTGGTCAATCCGGTGGTCATCGCCATCGTGCTGCTGATCCTGCTGCTGACGGTCAGCGACACCTCCTACCGGACCTATTTCGACGGCGCCCAGTTCGTGCATTTCCTGCTCGGCCCGGCGACCGTCGCGCTGGCTGTGCCGCTCTACGAAAACATGGCCCATGTCCGGCGTGCCCTTTTGCCGATGGCCGCAGCGCTGCTGGCGGGCTCGGCGACCGCGGTGGTCTCGGCCGTCGGCATCGCATGGGCGCTGGGCGCTGGGCGCGAGACCGTGCTGTCGATGGCGCCGAAATCGGTGACGACGCCCATCGCCATGGGCATCGCCGAGCAGATCGGCGGGCTGCCCTCGCTGACCGCCGCGCTGGTTCTGCTGACCGGCATCACCGGCTCGATCATGGTGACGCCGCTGCTCAACCTGCTGCGCCTGACCGACTGGCGCGCCCGCGGCTTCGCCGCCGGGGTGGCCTCGCATGGGATGGGCACGGCCCGCGCCTTTCAGGTCAATCCCATCGCCGGCACCTTTGCCGGCATCGCGCTGGGCCTGAACGCGCTGGTCACGTCGATCCTGGTGCCGCTGCTGATCGCGATGTTCGGATAGTCTCAGTCGCGGCCGTACCGGTCCTCGATCCGCTCGATGTCGTCCTCGCCCAGATAGTCGCCGGTCTGCACCTCGATCAGATGCACCGGCTCCACACCCGGATTTTCCAGGCGATGGACCTCGCCCAGGGGGATATAGATCGACTGGTCCGGCCCCAGATCGACGACCGAGGCCCCGCGCGTGACCCGCGCGACGCCGCGCACCACCACCCAATGTTCGGCGCGGCGCGCGTGGCGTTGCAGCGAGAGCTGGCCGCCCGGCTTCACCACGATCCGCTTCACCTTGAAGCGGTCGCCCGCATCCACCTCCTGATAGGAACCCCAGGGGCGATAGACGCGCGGATGCCAGTCCGCCTCCGGGCGTCCCTCCGCCTTGAGCCGTTCGACCAGCGCCTTCACCTCCTCCGCCCGGTCGCGCGGCGCGACCAGAACCGCGTCCGAGGTCGCGACCACGACGGCATCGGTCAATCCCACCGCGGCGACCAGGCGTCCGTCCTCGCTGCGCAGGTAGCTGTCGCGGACATCGGCCAGCAGCGCCGGCCCCTGCACCACATTGCCGGCCGCGTCCTTGTCCGCGATCTCCCACAAGGCGTTCCAGGCACCCACATCGCTCCAGCCGAAATCGACCGGCACCACGGCGGCGCGGTCGGTGTGCTCCATCACCGCATAGTCGATGGAGAGTGCCGGTGCGCGGCCCAGCGGCTCCGCCGCCAGCCGCAGGAAGTCGAGGTCGGCCGCCGCCCCCGCCAGCGCTAGGCGGCAATCCTCCAGCATCCCCGGATGCAGCCGCTCCAATTCGGCCA
>JBFWNZ010000325.1:0-4409 GCA_050250795.1 Alphaproteobacteria bacterium
CCCTCCGGGATATCGGCTATGCAGGCCCGGTGGTGCTCGAAGTCATCTCGCCGGACCCCGACACCGACTTTCCCGACAGTATCCGGCGTCTGCGCGACATGGGGTGGTAGACATGGCCTATATCCACACCGCGCATCTGACCGTCAAACCGGACTGCATCGACCGCTTCAAGGCGCGATTGGCGGTGCATGCGAAGACCAGCGTCGCGGCAGAGCCGGGTTGTCTCGTCTTCCGGCCGCATCAGGACCGCAAGGATCCGACCCGCTTTCTGCTCTACGAGGTCTATGCCGACGAGGCCGCGCTGGAGGTGCATCGGGAGAGCCCCCATTACAAGCAGTTCCGCCGCGATGTGGAGGACTGGGTCGTCGGTCGCGAATGGTGGTTCTGGGCGGAAATGGCGACGGGGTGATGCCGCGCCGGCCTATTGCGAAATTTCTTCCGACTTTCCTTTTTTCACGAAGGCAATGAAGTCGTCGCCCGCCAGCGGCTTGGCGATCCAGTAGCCCTGAAGCTGGGTGCAGCCGAAACTGTCGAGGAGATGTGCGTGCTCCTCGATCTCCACGCCTTCGGCAATGGTGTCGAAGCCCAGGTTGCTCGCCAGGGCGATGATCGTCGAGACGATGGCGGAGTCCTTCTCGCTGGTGTGCATCTGCCGCACGAAAGTCTGGTCGATCTTCAGGGTGTCGATGGGAAAATTGCGCAGATAGGCCAGGGACGAATAGCCGGTGCCGAAGTCGTCGATGGACAAGGTGACGCCGATATTCTTCAGACCCTGCAAGGTCGCCAATGCCAGTTCGACATCGCCGGTCATGATGCTCTCGGTCAATTCGAGATCCAGGCGTCCCGGTTCGATCCCCGCTTCGGCGACGATGTTGCGGACCGTGTTGACGAAGGCGCGGTCGGCAAACTGGCGGGCGGATACGTTCACCGACACTGCGGGCACGTCGTGTCCCTCGGCCCGCCAGCGCGCGAGCTGCTGGCAGGCCTCGCGCAGCACCCATCGGCCGATGGGAACGATCAGGCCGCTCTCCTCGGCAAGCGGAACGAACTCGACCGGCCCGACCAGTCCATGCTCGGGATGCCGCCAGCGCAGCAGCGCCTCGGCACCGAGCAGGCGCTTGCCGCCCGCATCCATCTTGGGCTGATAGAACAGTTCGAGCTGATTCTTGGCGATCGCCTGATGCAGGTCGTTCTCAAGGCTGACCCGTTCCGCCGAACGCTCGGCCATGGCGGAATCGAAGATGGCGTAGTGCCGGCCGTCGCCGTTCTTCGCGTGGTACATGGCCACGTCGGCGCGGTTCAGCAGCTCGTCCGACTGCATGCCGTGATCGGGGAAATAGACGATTCCGATGGACGGGACGCAGAACTGTTCCGTGCTCATCAACGTGAAGGGCTCGGACAGGGAGTAGAGAATCTTCTCGGCGATATAGGCGCCGGTATTGCCGTCGCCGACCTCGTGCAGGATGACGACGAACTCGTCGCCGCCGAGCCGGCCCACCGTGTCGGTCATCCGCACGCAATGGCGAAGCCGCCGGCCCACGGTGCGCAGCACGTCGTCGCCCGCGGCGTGGCCATAGGTGTCGTTGATGCTTTTGAACCGGTCCAGATCGAGAAACAGCAGGCAGCCGCGAGTCTTCTTGCGTTCGGCCAGCAGCAGGGCCTGATTCAGGCGGTCCATGACGAGGCGCCGGTTCGGCAGCCCGGTCAGGTTGTCGTAGTTCGCCTGGAGATAGATCTGCCGTTCCGCCTCCTTGCGCGAGGAGATGTCCTCGACCGTGCCTTCGTAATAGAGAAGCTTGCCTTCCTGGTCGCGCACGCAGCGCGCATTCTCGGTGATCCAGATGATACTGCCGTCGCGGCGGTAGAACTCGGCCTCGAAGTTCCGGACCTGGCCGGACTCGTTCATGATCCGCCGGAACCGGATGCGATCCGCCGGGTCGACATATCCCATCGTCGCGATGTTCGTCAGGCCTGCGATCAGTTCGTCGGGGCTTTCATAGCCGTACATGCGCGCCAGCGCCGCATTGACCCGGATGTATTGCCCGTCGGGGGTGGTCTGATAGATGCCTTCCTGCGCGTTGTTGAAGATCGATCGGTACTGGGCTTCGGATTCCCGCAGGTCCAGCACCTCTTTGGCCAAGCCGCCGACCGTGCCGGCATCTGCGGTGACGCGCGTACCTTCGGCGATTGCGCCCGAGGCGAGGAAGCCGAGAAGCGAAGCGGCGGGCTCTCCCGTGGCGAGAGCCCCTTCGGTATCGATCTGCTGCGGGGCAATGGTGACGGGTGTCGGGATGTCCGGTGCTATCGGGAGGTCGACCGTATGTTCCGTCATGGCTTTCGCGGTCTGGTTGGGACGCATGGGGTGGCGGCCTCATTTCGCAACTGCGAAATAAACGATAGGGCAGGATGCGATATCTTCGCAATTGCGAAAACGCCGCATCCCGAATTGCGTGAGTCTCGCGGGGAAACGCCGCTTGTGTCGATTCGACCCGGGCGATAGAAAGCGATATGTCTTTATAGATATATCGATGAGGATCGCATCCGGCGGCCGATGAATGCGGGCCGGGGTGCGAATGACGGACGGATGTTCTTATCGGACGAGCTATGGTCGCCGATCCGGCTGACCCTGCAACTGGCGACGGCGACGACGCTGCTTCTGCTCGTCTGCGGCACGCCGCTGGCCTGGTGGCTGGCGCGGTCGCGGGCGCGGTGGAAGGAGGCGGTGGCGGCTGTTGTCGCGTTGCCGCTGGTGCTGCCGCCGACCGTCCTCGGGTTCTACCTGCTGCTTGCCTTCGGGCCGGAAGGACCGGGCGGGTGGCTGGCGGGTCTGTACGGGGCCCGGACTCTGGCCTTCACCTTCGAAGGATTGGTCCTGGGCTCGGTCATCTATTCCATGCCCTTCGTGGTGCAGCCGATCCGCAATGCCTTCGAGGCGGTCGGCGAACGCCCGCTTGAGGTCGCGGCGACGTTGCGCGCCTCGCCCTGGAACGCGTTCTGGACAGTGGCGGTGCCGCTGGCGAGCCCCGGATTCTTGACCGGGGCGGTCCTTGGATTCGCCCATACGGTCGGCGAGTTCGGGGTCGTGCTGATGATCGGCGGCAACATCCCCGGCGAGACCAAGGTTCTGTCGGTCGCCATCTACGACTATGTCGAGACCCTCCAATGGGCCAAGGCGCATGTGCTGGCAGCAGGCATGCTGGTCTTTTCCTTCGCCGTGATCCTGGCGACGATGCTGGTGGAAAAGCGCCTCGGGAGGCCGGGCGGATGAGCGGTGTCATCGATGCGGCCTTTGCCGGACGGCTCGGCGGGTTCGTTCTCAATGCCGCATTCCAGGCGCCGCTGCGCGGGATCACGGCCCTGTTCGGACCTTCCGGCTGCGGCAAGACCACGGTCCTCCGTTGCGTCGCCGGTCTGCAACGGCTCGGCGGGCGGCTTCGGGTCGGGGATGCGGTCTGGCAGGACGATGCGGCCCGATCGTTCCGCAAGCCGCACCGCCGCCCCGTGGGCTATGTCTTTCAGGAAGCCAGCCTGTTTCCGCACCTGTCCGTGCGGCGGAACCTGCTGTTCGGCGCCTGCCGTGCCGGTCCCCCCGATCCCGTGCGGTTCGACGAGACGGTGGCGCTGCTCGGCCTCGACCGTCTACTCGACCGGGCGCCAGGGGCGCTGTCCGGGGGAGAGCGGCAACGGGTTGCGGTGGGCCGGGCGCTGCTCGCCAGGCCGCAACTGCTGCTGATGGACGAGCCGCTTTCGGCGTTGGACCGGACTGCGAAGGACGAGATCCTGCCTTACCTCGAGGCGCTGCACGAAACGCTTGCGATGCCCATGCTCTATGTCAGCCACGACATCGCCGAGGTCGAGCGCCTCGCCGATCATGTCGTGCTGCTGGACGCGGGACGGGTCGTGGCTGCGGGGGCGCTGGCGGATATCCAGGCCGATCCAGCCCTGCCGCTGCTGGAGGCTGCGGGTGCTGCGGTGACGCTGGAGGGCGAGGTGGCGGCCATCGATGAGGCCTATGGGCTGACGACCTTCGCGGTCGATGGCGGGCGTCTCGTCGTGCCCGGCCGCATCGGACAGGCCGGCCTGCGCCGCCGCCTGCGCATCGGGGTCGCGGATGTCAGCTTTGCCCGCCTGCCGCCCGAGGCGAGCAGCATCCTGAACTGCGTGCCGGCACGCATTCTGTCCGTCAGCCCGCATCGCGGCGCGGATATCCAGGTGAACGTCCTGGCGCGGCTGGGTGAGGATGGGGCGGGCGCGCGGATTGCCGGACGCATCACCCGCAAGTCGCAGGACGCGCTGGGCATAGTGCCCGGCGCCGGCATTTTGGTTCAGATCAAGAGCGTCGCCCTGGTAGCTGGCCCGTACCCGATCACGCCGGCAGGTTCTGCGCCAGCCAGTTCTCCACCGCATCG
>JBFWNZ010000326.1:0-4409 GCA_050250795.1 Alphaproteobacteria bacterium
GCGATTTGAACGACCGGTCAACTAATTCTATCGCACGACCTCGCCGCGATCATGCGCGCAAAAGATTGAGCGGCAACGCCGTCGTTTCCTTGATGCGCTCCATGGAGAAACTCGTGCTGACGTCATAGAGGGGGACCGCCGCAATCAACCGCTTGTAGAAGGCGTCGAACCCCGCGATGTCAGGGACCACCACTTTCAGCAGATAATCGGCATTGCCGCTGAGACGGTGGATTTCGAGAATTTCAGGCATCGCGGCGGCCGCGCGGGCGAATGCTTCCAGCCAGGCCGGCTCGTGCCGGTTGGTCCGGATCGCCACGAAAGCCACCGTCGAGAGGCCGACGGCCTCGCCATCGACCAGTGCGACCCGTGCGCGGATGAGCCCCGCATCCTCCAGCGCCCTGAACCGCCGATGGCATGACGAAGGCGGGATGTCGAGACGCCGCGCAAGCTCATTCACCGACAGGCCCGCCTCCTCCTGCAGAAGCGCAAGCATTCGAAGCGCAGTGCGATCGACGACATTCATAAGATATTCATTCCGAAATAAAATCTGAATCGGTCTGAATATTCCATAATTCCGTCGAATTCGCGACATTCTGAAATGAGATTCCCGACCTTCCCCGATACCGTATCCGCAGACACAGGCCAGGAGAGACAGATGAGGCGCCGATTCACCGAACACCCCGCTTCGGTCGGGGAAACCTATTTCCAGCATATGGAATCGGCGTTCGGCTTTGCCTCGGCCATGCTCGGCGCTGGCTTCGCATGCTTCGTCCACGGCCTTTTTCCCTGGCTGTTCAAGACCACCGGCAGCCGGACCGTCGCTTCCCTGCACGACCGCATGATCCGTCACCGCGCCCGCTCCGGCGGCATGCGGACGGCCCCGTCACCTCGCTAAGCACCGGGTTCGTCCCGGAACGGCGGCGAGCACCGCCGATATCGCCTCGGCGCAATTCCTCTGACCGCATGGTCGGGCATCACAGGGCGTGGTAGGACTTTACCCCCAACAACCGCGCCACGATGTGCGAGGGAGAGAAGGCATGGGGGCTCAGGCTGCGGATGCCGGCGATGGTTTGCTCGCGGAACTGGAGCAGCGGTTCCAGGGTATTGCCGGCAGCGACGGCGTTATCGACCGGGACGAGTTCCGCAAGGCCTTGAGTCTGAACGAGGACTATTACGCCGACAGGCTGTTCGCGATGGTCGACAGCGACGCCAGCGGCAGCGTCGCCCTGCCCGAGTTTCTGAGCTTCGTTCGCACCCTGGTCGACGGCACCGAAGACGACCGGCTGCGATTCGCCTTTCGGCTGCACGACCCGGACGACAGCGGGGCGATCGACCGCGACGAGCTTGCCCGGATCATCCGCGCCAGCATCGCGCAGAACGGCATCGAGCTGCCCGAGGTCGCGGTGGCCGGGCTGACCGACGCGCTGTTCCGCCGTGCCGACGCCGACGGCGAGGGCAGCATCGGCTTCGACGAGTTCCGCGCCGTGCTGGACGCCTATCCGAAGCTGAAGCGCCAGATGACCCTGTCGGCCACCACCTGGCTGCAGCGCCGGCCCGCCGCCGCATCGCGCAGCGGCCCGAGTCTGGCCGACCGCCTGGGCGATTGGCTGGGGAGCCTGGGCCGCCGGATCGCCAACAACCGCGCCGCGACGGTGGTGCTGGTGCTGTACGCCGCGGCGAACGTCGCGCTGTTCGCGAATGCGGTGCACACCTATGCCGGGCTCGGCGCCAACGTCTATGTCCAGATCGCGCGGGGCTGCGGCGCCTGCCTGAACTTCAACGGCGCGCTGATCCTGATCCCGATGCTGCGCCATCTGCTGACCTGGCTGCGCCAGACCGTCGCGGGCGGCCTGCTGCCGGTGGATGACAGCATCGCGTTCCACAAGCTGGTCGGGCACGCGATGTTCGCGCTGGCGGGCGTGCACACGCTGGCGCATTTCGCCAACTACACCACCCTGCCGGGCGCGTTCGGGAGTTATCTGTTCGGCACTTCGGCGGGGCTGACCGGCCTGCTTTTGAGCATCACCTTTATCGTGATGTGGGTCTGCGCGCTCGACGTCGTAAGGCGGCGCGGCCATTTCGAGCTGTTCTACTTCACCCATTTCGGGTTCGTGCTGTGGTTCCTGTTCGCGTTGCTGCACGGGCCGGTCTTCTGGCAATGGGCGACGCTGCCGATCCTGGGTTACGTGGCGGAACGGCTGATCCGCATGCGCCGCACCAGCCGGCCGATGCCGGTGCAGGCGCTGGAGCCCCTGCCGTCCGGGGTGACTCGGATGGAACTCCAGCTTCCGCCGGGTTTCCGCTACCGCCCCGGCGACTATGTGTTCCTGCGCTATCCGCCGGTCTCGGCGCATGAGTGGCACCCGTTCACCGTCACCACCTGCCCGGAGGAGACGGGCCGGCTGTCGGTGCATGTGCGGGGGCTGGGCAACTGGACGCGGCGCCTGCACGACCTGGCCAAGCGCCGCCGCACCGGCCAGATTTCGGCGCCGACGCCCGATCCGGCCTATATCGACGGCCCCTACGGCACGCCCAGCACGCATATCTTCCACGCCCGGGTGGCCGTGCTGATCGGCGCCGGCATCGGCGTCACGCCCTTCGCCGCGATCCTGAAAAGCCTGTTCCTGCGCCGGGCCGCGGGCGACACCGACGTGTCGGTGGAGAAGGCGCATTTCATCTGGATGAACCGCGACCAGTATTCCTTCGAATGGTTCGCCGACATGCTGGGCGGGCTGGAGGCCCAGGACCCCGAGCGCCGGCTGCTGGACGTCCAGATCTACCTGACCGGCGTCGGCGTCGACATGACCTCGGCCACCCTGGACGTGGCGATGGACGTGTATCAGGCGGAGACCGGGCGCGACCTGTTCACAGGCCTGCGCAACCGCACCAATCTCGGCCGCCCCGACTGGCCGGCGATCTTCCGCCGCATCGCCGACGAGCATGCCGGGACCAAGGTGGACGTGTATTTCTGCGGCCCGCCCGCCCTGGCCACTGTCCTCAGCGGCCTCGCCGCCAAGCATGGCTTCGGATACCACAAGGAGAACTTCTGAGCCGGCCGCAAACGGCCCAGCGGGGCGACAATAGGCCACGGCCGCCAATCGCCGGCGATCGGGCACGCTCGATACCGGACGATCAAAGGAGACCCGACCATGAACCCCACGACCGGCCGCTTCGCCGTGCCCGACCTGAGCGCCCTGCCCGCGGATATCCGCGAGCGGATGGCCGCGGTCCAGGCCAAAGCCGGCTTCGTGCCGAACATGTTCCTGACGCTGGCCCGGCGCCCGGACGAGTTCCGAGCCTTCTTCGCCTATCACGACAGCCTGATGGAGAAGGACAGCGGCCTTTCGAAGGCCGAACGGGAGATGATCGTCGTCGTCACCAGCAGCCTGAATCAGTGCCACTATTGCGTCATCGCGCATGGCGCGGTCCTGCGCGTGCGGGCGAAGTCCCCCCTGCTCGCGGATCAATTGGCGATCAACTACCGGCGCGCGGCCATCACCGACCGCCAGCGTGCGATGCTCGACTTCGCCGTCAAGGCCGCCACTGCGTCGCAGCACATTGAGGACAGCGACTTCACCACCCTTCGCGAGCACGGCTTCAGCGACGAGGACATCTGGGACATCGGCGCGATCAGCGCCTTCTTTTCGCTGTCGAACAGACTCGCCAACATGGCGCGGGTCCCCCCGAACGTGGAATTTTACACGCTCGGCCGCTGACATAGGCCTGAGCGGAATTCCAGAGGAGAGTGCAGATGAACGATGCCGGCGCCGGCCTCACCCCCATCGGCGACACCGAGCATGTGCGGCATTGGCTGGCACGGTTCGAGGCGGCGCTTCATGCGCGGGACGAAGGCGGGCTTGCCCGGCTATTCGATGAGGACAGCCACTGGCGCGATCTGCTGGCCTTTACCTGGAGCATCACGCCGCATGACGATCCGGCCTCGATCGTCGCCGCCCTGACCCGCTTGCAGCCGTCGGTGCAGGCATCGTCCTTTCGCCTGGCCGAAGACCGGACGCCGCCGCGCCGGGTGAAACGCCAGGGGGTCGATTCCATCGAGGCGATCTTTGCGTTCGAGACGGCGGCGGGGCGCGGGCACGGGCTGCTGCGGCTGGCGGCAGAGCGGCCGGACAAGGCGTGGGTGCTGACCACCTCGCTTGAGGCATTGAACGGCCATGACGAGCCGGTCCAAGAGCGGCGTCCCGAGGGGTCCGCCTACTCGCGGACATTCGGCGGCCGGAACTGGAGCGACAACCGGGAGATCGAGCGAAACTTCGCGGATCGGGAACCGGCGGTCCTGATCATCGGCGCGGGTCAGGCGGGGCTCAGCGTCGCGGCGCGACTGCGGCTGCTGGGCGTCGATACGCTGGTCGTCGACCGCAATGCCCGCGTGGGCGACATCTGGCGCAACC
>JBFWNZ010000327.1:0-4389 GCA_050250795.1 Alphaproteobacteria bacterium
GGTGTTCAGGTGGAAGACGACGCCGCTGTCGGCCAGCCATTCGGCACGGCGCGCCACCACGTCCTTCTCCAGCTTGAAGCCGGGAATGCCGTAGATCATCAGGCCGCCGGCGCGGTCGTAGCGATCGTAGACATGGACCTGATAGCCGTGCCGGCGCAGCATATGGGCGCAGGCAAGGCCGCCCGGTCCCGCGCCGACGACGCCGACCGATTGCGGCCGTTCCATCGCCGGCGTCACCGGCTTGATCCAACCCTCGTCCCAGGCGGTCATGGCGATGTAGTTCTCGACCGTGCCGATGGTGACGGTGCCGTGCCCGGACTGCTCGATCACGCAATTGCCTTCGCACAGCCGGTCCTGCGGACAGATGCGGCCGCACACCTCGGGAAAGCTGTTGGACAGCGAGACCACCTCATAGGCCTCCTCCAGCCGCCCTTCGGCGGTCAGCTTCAGCCAGTCCGGGATATGATGCTGGACCGGACAATGCACCTGGCAGAAGGGGATGCCGCATTGCGAGCAGCGTCCCGCCTGCTGCCCGGCGCGGGCCGGGTCGAAGCGGCGGTAGATCTCGTCGAAGTCGCGTCGGCGGTCGGCAGCGTCCCGCTTGTCGGGCATCTGGCGCGCCACATCGACGAATTTGAGCATCCGGTTGGGCATTGCGTGTCCTGGGGTTGGTGCTGCGACCGATCGAGCCGCAGGCAGGCCGAAGCCCGCCTGCGGAACCCTTTGATAGCCACGCAAGAACTATAGCGCAGATAGCGGCTGAAATCCAGGGGTTGCCGCGCACATAAGTCAGCAAACGATAACTATATAAAGAATCTAGACCGTTAACGCTCGAAGGCGCGGGAAGATCAACGGCATATACGCCGAATTTAGTACCGAATCGGAACTAAATCTTGCCTGCTGCATCGATGGAACGGCGGTGCTAAACCATCGGGCAACCGGCCGGTTGCCCGGTCTTGGGGGATCGCTCCGGCGAGGGGAGAAATCCGTGGCGCTGTATCACCTGATCCTTCTGGCGGTCGTTCAGGGCATCACCGAATTCCTGCCGATCAGCTCGTCGGGGCACCTCGTCATCACCTCGCAACTGCTCGGTCTGCCCGATCAGGGGCTGATCCTCGATATCGCGGTCCATGTCGGAACCCTGTTTGCCGTCCTGATCTATTTCTGGCGCGATATCTGGGAGATGACGGTCGGAATTCTGCGCCTTGCGACCGGCCGTCGCACGCCGGGCGCCGCGCTGGCGGGGAACGTCCTGATCGCCAGCCTTCCTGTGGTGGCGGTGGGCTTTCTGGCGCACGATCTGGTCGCGGAGGCGCTGCGCAGCGTCGCCGTGATCGCCTGGGCGACAATCGGATTCGGCGTCCTGCTCTGGCTGGCCGACCGGCTCGGCATGACCTTCCGCCGGATCGAGCATCTGCGCTGGGGGGCCGCCGCCTTCATCGGGGTCGCGCAGTGCCTGGCGTTGATCCCCGGCACCAGCCGGTCCGGCATCACCATGACCGCGGCGCGTATGCTGTCCTTCGAGCGGCCCGAAGCCGCGCGGTTCTCGATGCTGCTGTCGATCCCGACCATCGCCGGGGCCGGCGTGCTCGCCGGCTACGACATCTACAAGCTGGGCAACGTCCAGCTCGGCTATGACGCGGCGCTGGCGGCGGCGGTGTCGTTTCTCGTCGCGCTGCTGGCCATCGCGCTGCTGATGCGCTGGCTGCAGCGGGCCAGCTTCACGCCATTCGCGGTGTACCGCGTGCTGCTGGGCCTGCTTCTGCTCTACTGGGTCTACGGCTGACGGGCGGTCAGGCGGGTGCGCCGCGGGTGTAGCGGCCGCCGCGCCGGTACATGTCCAGATAGGTGGGCAGAACGACCTCGGCCGCCCGTGGGTGGATGCCCAGGTCGGGCAGTGCCGGCAGCTTGCCCGAGATGACGTTGTCGCGGCGCAGCAGTTTGACCTGGTCGCGCGTCAGCGGTGCGCCCGGCAGCACGCCCAGGATCGTGCCCAGCAGCGATGCGGCCCAGAAGGGCACCGGGACCAGCAGGCGCCGGCGGCCGGTATAGCGCAGCACCATTTCCATGATCAGCTTGAAGCTGTAGACGGTCGGTCCGCCGAGCTCGTAGGTCTTGCCCGCCGTTGCGGGGTCGTAGAGGCCGCACAGCACGGCGTCGGCGACGTCGCCGACATAGACCGGCTGGAACTTGGGTCCGCCCTCGCCGAGCCATTCGATCCGGCCGTCGATCAGGTCCGGGGCGGTGCCCAGGACCGGCAGCGCCGGCATGAACTGCGCCATCGCCGCAAAGCGGCTGAAAAAGCCGTCCTGCGGTCCAAAGACCACGCTCGGGCGCAGCACGGTGGCATCCGGGAAGGCCTTGCGCATGGTGGCTTCGCCCGCTGCCTTGCTACGAGCATAGGCCGAGGGCGACTCCGCTGCCGCGCCCAGCGCGGAGACATGCACCACGCGCTTCGCCCCGGCGGTGCGTGCGGCGTCGGCGATCAGGGCCGCGCCTTGCGCGTGGATGGTCTCGAAATTCTGGCGGCCGCTCGGCGCCAGCACCCCGACCAGGTTCACGACGCCGGTTGCGCCGGCCACCGCGGCACGCACGCTGTCGGCGTTGCGGATATTCGCCTGTACCGGCGTGACCTGCCCGACATCGCCCATCGGCTTGAGGAACAGCGCACTGTCCGGCCGCCGCACCGCGACTCGCACCTGGGCACCGCGAGCCGCGAGCCGCTGGACCACCTGCCGGCCGATGAAACCGGAGCCGCCGAAGACCGTGATCAGTTCCGCTGCCATGTCGTTTTCCGCCCCGTATTTGGCTCGCCGGCACGATATACTAGCGGCTGTTTCAAGAGTACAGTCATAAGCCGGTTGACAAGAGGGCCCGGTTTGGAATTTATCCGCGTCGGGCCCAGGTGGCGGAATTGGTAGACGCGCAGGTTTCAGGTACCTGTGGGGGAAACCCCGTGGAAGTTCGAGTCTTCTCCTGGGCACCAAGCTTCTCCTATCCCGTCCGCAAACCGTGTGCCGGCCACCGCTTCGGCGGGCCGACGCGCGCGTGATACGGAGGAGGAGCAGGACATGGTCATCGAAGTCTATCGCGGCGACCTTCCCGACGGCCTCGACCTCGGATCGGTCGTGGCCGTCGACAGCGAGACGATGGGCCTCAATCCCCTGCGCGACCGGCTCTGCGTGCTGCAGCTGTCCTCCGGCGACGGTGTCAGCCATCTGGTCCAGTTCCCCAAGGGGCGGTACGAGGCTCCGAATCTGGTCCGGCTCTTCGCCGATCCGGGCGTCACGAAGATCTTCCATTTCGCGCGGTTCGACCTGGCGGTGATCCGCCAGTATCTCGGCGTGGTCTGCCAGCCGGTCTTCTGCACGAAGATCGCGTCCAAGCTGGTGCGGACCTATACCGACCGTCACGGCTACAAGGATGTCTGCCGCGAACTGCTCGGCGTGGACATCTCCAAGCAGCAGCAATCCTCGGACTGGGGCGCGGACGAGCTCAGCGAGGAACAGGTGCGCTATGCGGCGGCGGATGTCCTGCACCTGCATGCGCTCAAGGAAAAACTGGATGTCCTGCTTGCGCGCGAAGGGCGGGCAGGGATGGCGGCAGCGGCCTTCGGCTATCTGCCGTATCGCGCGGAACTGGACCTTGCCGGCTTCGCCGAAGAGGACATCTTCGCTCATAGCTGATGCGCGGGCGGAACGGCTCGGGCCGGACTTGAAGGCCCCGGCGCTTCTGCCCATGTGCCGGACCGGACGCGCCGCAGCGACGGACTTTGCGCCGGCAGCGTTCAAAGGGTAGAAAGCGAGAGCCTGCCCGACGGCTTGGCCGCCGGCGCGGCCGCCCACAACGACAGAAGACCGCGATGACGGCGTTGCAGACGGACCGTATATCGGAACCGGCCGACGAATCCGGACAGCCCGATGGGCTGGCGGCGGCGGCGCGGGTGCTGCGGCTGGAGGCCGAGGCCCTGACCGTGATGGCTGAGGCGCTGGACGGCCGGTTCGGCGCGGCGCTGGACATCCTTGCGAAGGCGCGCGGTCGCGTGATCGTGACCGGCATGGGCAAGAGCGGGCATGTCGCGCGCAAGATCGCCGCGACCCTGGCCTCGACCGGCACGCCGGCCTATTTCGTGCACCCCGCCGAGGCCAGCCACGGCGATCTCGGCATGATCACGCGCGACGACGTGGTGGTCGCCCTGTCGAATTCCGGGCATACGGCGGAACTGCGCGACCTGCTGGAATATTCCCGGCGCTTCTCCATACCGCTGGTCGGGATCACCGCGCGGGCGGACAGCATCCTGGCCGAGATGGCGGATGTCACGCTGCTGCTGCCGCCTGTGCCCGAAGCCTGTCCGATGGGGCTGGCGCCCACCACCTAGATCGGAAGAGC
>JBFWNZ010000328.1:0-4388 GCA_050250795.1 Alphaproteobacteria bacterium
GATCTGGCCATCGGTGCGTGGCGAGACGGTGGTGGGGTTCGGCTATGCGGCGCCCTATCTGCGTCCCTTCATGGACGAGGCCGCCCGTGTCGTCGCCGTGATGCCGGCGGTTCAGGGCGTGCATCCCTGGCCGCGCAGCGAGGCCGGCCGCGTATTGCTGGCGGAGGAATGCGAACTGCCGCTGGCGGACCGCTCTGTCGATCGGTTGTTGCTGGCCCATGCGGTGGAGTGTAGCGAACAGCTGCGCCCGATGCTGCGCGAGGCGTGGCGGGTGCTGGCCGATGGCGGGCGCGCATTGGTGATCGCACCCAACCGCACCGGCATCTGGGCGCGAACCGAGCGCACGCCGTTCGGGTTCGGCCATCCCTACAGCGCAGGCCAACTCAAGCGGCTGTTGCGCGACTGTCTGTTCACGCCCTGCGAGACGGCGCACGCCTTGTTCCTGCCGCCGGTCGACTCTCGGGTACTGCTGCATTCGGCGCCGGCGGTCGAGCGTTTGGCGGCCCGCTGGTTCCAGCCCATCGCCGGCGTGGTCCTGGTCGAGGCGGAGAAGCAGCTTTACGCGGCGACGCCGGTCCGCGCTGCGGCCACCATCCGGCGGCGCAGCCTGATCGCCTTGCCGGGGCGGACGGCGGCGGCACGCGACATGCGGCGCAATGGCGAGCGGCGCTAGTCCGTCTCCAGCGTGTCCGGGTCGGGCGCATCGATAACGCGCAGCGCGATCTGGTAGGAGAAGCCCTGCCGTGCCAGGGCGGCGAGGTCGCGGTCGCGCCGGTCCGCCCTGTCGGTGCCGCGCCAGGGGCCCAATCGCCGGCGGCGGGCATAGGCAATGGCGGCGGCGAGGTCGGGATCGGGCGTGTCGGCCGCCAGTTGCGCCAGGACGTCTTCCACCGTCTCGCGATCCACGCCCTTGGCGGCAAGCTGCCGGCGGATGCCGCGCGCCGAGACGCCGCGACGATGCAGGCTGGCGACGCGACCTTCGGCATAGGTCGCGTCGTCGAGCAGGCCTGCTCCTTGGAACCTGGCCAGAATGGCGGCGACCGCCTCGGCGCCCTCGTCGCGGTCGGTTCCGTGGGCGCGGGCCGAGCGTTCGACCCGGCGCATCAGCACCCGCCGCAGCGATTCGGTGGAGGCCGCGAAGCGTTCCAGATAGTGCAGGGCGGCGTTCTCCAGCGACTGGCGTGTCGCCTTGCGGACCGTCCGCCGCCCGGCTCCGCCGCCTGCTTCTTCTGTCATTCGCCTCCTCCGCGCTTAAAAAAAGATGACCATGTGACGGCGGTCACTTCGTCGTTTCGCATCCGGCTTCATATTGGCACACAGGACGGGCCGACGAGATCATCCGGCGGTCGCGGTCCCCGGAATGGCCCGTAAGGTCGGACGCCCACCCTGCCCCTCCCAACGGCATCGACCTTGCGGACAAACGGCGGCGCGAAAGCGCCGCCGTTGCCATGTCCGGCGCAGGCCCACTAAGGTGCGCCCGCCCGAAACCGGACCCGGATACTCATGCCGCACCCGTTGCAGCCGCGCCGCATCGGCCCCGTCAACTGGCTGGGTCTCTGGACCCTGTATGTGAAAGAGGTCCGGCGTTTTCTCAAGGTCGGCGGTCAGACCGTCGCCGCGCCGATCATCACCAGCCTGCTGTTTCTGGCCATCTTCGTTCTGGCGCTGGGGCGGGCGGTGGAGACGGTGGGCGGTGTGCCGTTCCCGCAATTCCTGGCGCCGGGCCTGGTGATGATGACGATGGTGCAGAACGCCTTCGCCAACACCTCGGCCTCGTTGGTCGTGTCGAAGATCCAGGGGAACATCGTCGATGTGCTGATGCCCCCATTGGGTGCGGTCGAGCTGACCTTGGGATATGCGTTGGCCGGGCTGACGCGCGCGCTTCTGGTCGGCGCCGCGGCAACCGCGGCGATGGCGGTATTCGTACCGTTGCGGCCCCAGGATCCCGCCTTGATCCTGTACCACGCCGTCGCTGCCTCGCTGATGCTGTCGCTGATCGGCCTGATCGCGGGCATCTGGGCCGACAAGTTCGACCATCTTGCGGCGGTGACGAACTTCGTCATCACGCCCTTCGCCTTCCTTTCGGGCACGTTCTATTCGATCGAGCGGCTGCCCGAGATCGTTCATCGGATCGCGCTGGCCAACCCGTTCTTCTACATGATCGACGGCTTCCGGGCCGGCTTCATCGGTCATGCGGACGGGTCGGTGGGGACGGGAATAGCCGTGATGGCCGCCATGGACGTCCTGCTATTGCTTGTGGCCTGGCGCCTGTTCGACAGCGGTTACAAACTGCGGGCCTAGACGGCGCCGGAACCCGGCCGTTTCGTTGACGCAGAGGGTGAAAGGTCAGATACTCCGCGCCTTCCGCCGCCGGACCCGCGAGAAAGGGCAATGCCGTGACCAGCGCCGTGATGCCGACCTATGCGCGTATCGATATCGCTTTCGAGCGGGGCGAGGGTCCGTACCTCTTCGCAACCGACGGACGACGATTCCTCGATTTCTGCGCCGGCATCGCCGTGAACTCGCTGGGCCACTCCCATCCGAAGCTGGTGAGCGTCCTTCAGGCGCAGGCCGCGCGGCTGTGGCACACCTCGAACCTGTACCGGATTCCGGAGCAGGAGCGGCTGGCCGCGCTGTTGACCGAGAACTCCTTCGCCGATCTCGCCTTCTTCTGCAACTCGGGCGTCGAGGCGGTGGAGGGTGGGATCAAGCTGTGCCGCAAGTACCATGCCGCGAACGGCCAGCCGCAGAAATGGCGGATCATCACCTTCACCGGCTCGTTCCACGGCCGCACGCTGACCGCGCTCGCCGCCCAGAACAACGCCAAGTATCTGGACGGCTTCGGTCCCAAGGCCGATGGCTTCGATCAGGTGACCTTCGGCAATACGAACGAGTTGCGCGCTGCGGTGCGCGAGGAGACGGCCGCCATCCTGGTCGAGCCGGTTCAGGGCGAGGGCGGCATCCGTCCCGCCGATGCCGAGTTCCTGCGCGCCTTGCGCGCTGTCTGCGACGAATACGGCCTGCTGCTGTATTTCGACGAGGTGCAGTGCGGCATGGGCCGGACGGGCAAGCTGTGGGCGCATGAATGGGCCGGCGTGACGCCGGACGTCATGGCGCTGGCCAAGGGCATCGCCGGCGGCTTCCCGATGGGGGCGTTCCTGGCGACGGCCGAGGCGGCGAAGGGCCTGCAGCCCGGGACCCATGGCAGCACTTTCGGCGGCAACCAGCTGGCCAGTTCGGTCGGCGCCGCGGTGGTGGAGACGATCCTGGAGGACGGCTTCCTGCCGCGCGTCCAGCGTATGGGACATTATCTGCGCGAGCGTCTGGATGCCGTGGTGAAACGTCATCCCGCCGTGTTCCAGAGCGTGCGCGGTGCGGGGCTCATGCTCGGTATCAAATGCGCGGTGCCGAACGCCGATGTGGTGCGCCGGCTGCGTGAGGGCGGGCTGCTGACGGTGGGGGCCGACGACAACATCGTGCGCCTGCTGCCGCCGCTGACGATCGAGCAGTCGCATGCGGACGAGGCTCTGGCTGTCATCGAGAGGGTCGCCTCCGGCTGGGGATCGGGAGATGCCTGAGCCGCGGCACTTCCTCGATATCGCCGCCTTCGACGAAATCACACTCCGCCGCATGCTGGAGATGGGCCGCGCCTTCAAGGCCGGCACGGCCGCCGATCCGCAGCCGCTGGTCGGCCGGACGCTGGCGATGCTGTTCGAGAAGCCGTCGACGCGGACGCGGGTCAGCTTCGAGGTCGGCATGCGCCAGCTGGGCGGCGGCGCCATCCTCATGTCCGACATGGATTCGCAGCTTGGGCGCGGCGAGACCATCGCCGATACGGCGCGCGTGCTCTCGCGCTATGTCGATGCGATCATGATGCGGACCAACTCGCCGGAAAAGCTGAAGGAGATGGCGGTGAACGCCTCGGTCCCCGTCATCAACGGACTGACCGACGACACGCATCCCTGCCAGCTGATGGCCGATGTGATGACCTTCGAGGAGCATCGCGGCCCCATCGCGGGGAAGGTGGTGGCCTGGAGCGGGGACGGCTGCAACGTCGCCTGCAGCTGGGTCGAGGCGGCGGTGCGCTTCGATTTCGAGCTTCGGCTGGCCTGCCCGCCCGAACTGGCGCCGCCCGCGCATGTTCTCGACTGGGCAAGGGCCGAAGGGGGGCAGGTCTCGCTGACGGCCGATCCGATGGCCGCAGCCGCCGGTGCGGACTGTCTCGTGACCGATGTCTGGGTTTCGATGGGACAGAGCGACGCGGACCGCCGCCGGCGATTGCTCCAGCCCTATCAGGTCAACGAAGCCCTGATGGAAAAGGCGAAGCCCGACGCCATATTCATGCATTGCCTGCCCGCCCATCGCGGCGAGGAGGTCACGGGCGGGGT
>JBFWNZ010000329.1:0-4361 GCA_050250795.1 Alphaproteobacteria bacterium
GATTGCACCGGGATAGCCCGAATCGTTGGGGTCGGTGTAATAGGTGTCGGGGCCCAGCTGGATCGCGGTCGTGTGGCTCAGATCTTCCTTCAAGGCGCCGGACAGGATGGTCTGGCCGCCCGAGGTGAAGATGACGAGCTGGCCCGCCTGGTTCTCGACGGCCTTGATGTCGATGATATCGGACAGTTCCCCGAGAACCCGATCGCGCTGGTCGCGCAGGTCGGTATCGTTGGTGCCGGTGGCACGAGCGCGCGATATCTGTACGTTCAGATCGACGATCTGCTCCAGCAGATCGTCGGCGCGTCCGACATATTGTGTGACCTGATTGTCCGCATCCAGCCGCATCTGCTGGACGGTCGACGCCAGTTCGCTGATGAGCTGGACGAGTTGCTTTGCCTCGCCCACGGCCGTGAAGCGGTTGGCATCCAGTTCCGGCGTCAGCCCGACGGCTTCCAGTTCGGTCTTGAGTTCCGTCAGCGCGGTCGAGATCGTGCGGTCGGATTCGGGCGAACCGAAGAATGCTTCGAGCTGCGTCAGGAATTGTTCCTGCACGTCGTACCGGCCGGTGGTCGCCTTCTGCCCGCGCACCTGTTCCAGCAGGAACTCGTCGACCTGCCGCGACACCCTGGCCACGCTGACGCCGGAGCCGACCCCTTCGAGGGTCTGCGAGGCAAACTGCGCCACCTTTCGGGTGTAGCCGACGGTGTTGACGTTCGCGATGTTGTTCGACGTGACCTGCAGGGCCGCCTGCGAGGCATTCAAGCCCGATAGCGCGGCTTGCAGGGCGAGGGTCAGCGACATGGCAGGGCCGTCCTCAGAATTCCTTGTTGAGGGTCATCGGCACATGGCCCAGGGGGACCGGGGCGGCCCGTGGATCGCGCCCGGTCGCCGTGTAGCCATGCGCCACCGGCTGCTGTTCGCGCACGGCGCGTGCGATGGTCTTTAGGAGCCTCTGATTCAGCTCCATCGCGGCCCGCAGGGCCGTGACGTTGTCCCGCATCGCGTCTTCGAAGCGTTCGCCCGCTTCGAGCAGACGGCTGCGCAGGGCCGGCTCCACCTCCTTGAAACTGTCGCGGACCGCATGTGCTTCCAACATGCGTGCCTCATAGAGGCGGGCAAGCGAGGTCTTGTTCGCTTGCAGGGGCGCGATGTCGCCGATGCGGTGCGTCTTCAGAAGCGTGTTCTCCTGCTCCAGAACCTCGGAGAACGACTCTGTGACCTCGATCAGGTCCTGTGCTCGTGCATTGGGATTCATCGGGACTGGTTCTCCTCCTGGAGCCGCAGCATCTCGCGTTGTACCTGGTCGGCAATGCCGATGCCGCCGCGCTGCGCGATCGTCTTGCCGTATTCCTGCAACAGCAGGGACCGGAATACGTCCTCGCCGTGTCCGCCGCCGAACACCGGGTCCGTCTTGATGCCGGAGAACATCGATTCCAGCATCGAGGACACGAAGAAGGACTCGAATTCCTCGGCGGCCTTTCGTGCCTTGGCGGGGTCCGCCATCTTCGTCTTCGTCTGCGCGGACGCCTTGGCCAAGGCATTCGCGTCGTATTGCGTCATGTCGGGTCCGTCGATCACAGCACGTCGATCTCCGCTTGCAAGGCGCCGGACGCCTTGATTGCCTGCAGGATGGTGATGAGGTCGCGCGGTCCGATGCCCAGCGCGTTGAGGCCGTTGACCAGCTCCTGCAGCGTCACGCCGGCCGGCATGACGGCGAGCTTTCGGTCGGCATTCTCGTTGACCTCGATCTGCGTGCGGTCGACGACTTCGGTCTGGCCGGTGTTTGAGAAGGGCAGGGGCTGCGAGACCTGCGGCGTCTCGGTGATACGGATGGTCAGGCTGCCTTGTGCGATGGCGACCGTGCTGATGCGCACATCGGCGCCGATGACGATGGTTCCTGTCTGCTCGTCGATGATGACGCGGGCCGGAACGTCGGGCTCGACCTTCAATTGCTCGATATCGGTCAGCAGCGCCACGGCATTGCCGGAATAGCTGGCCGGGACGTCGAGCACGACGGTGCCGGGGTCGCTGACATCGGCGGCCGGCGTGCCGACAAAGGCGTTGATCGCGCGGGCGATGCGGCGCGCGGTGGTGAAGTCGGGATTGCGCAGGGCGAGGCGGACCTTGCCCAGTTCGGCCAGTGCGAAGGGAATTTCGCGTTCGATGATCGCACCGTTCGGGATGCGCCCGCCGGTCGGAACGCCCTTGACCACCGTCTCCGCGGCGCCCGAGGCGGAAAATCCCCCGACCTGGACCGGTCCCTGCGACACGGCATAGACCTCGCCATCGGCGCCCAGCAGCGGCGTCACCAGCAGCGTGCCGCCCAAGAGGCTCTTCGCATCGCCCAGGGCCGAGACCTGCACGTCAAGCCGCGAGCCGTGGCGGCCGAAAGGCGGCAGGGTCCCCGTCACCATCACGGCCGCGACATTGTCGGTTTTCAGCGCATTATCCCGGGCGTTGACGCCCATGCGCTCCAGCATGCCGATCAGGCTTTCCTTGGTGAAGATCGCCGAGGACAGGCTGTCGCCCGTCCCGTTCAGGCCGACCACCAGACCATAGCCGACGAGCAGGTTGTCGCGTACGCCCTCGAAGGCAACGATGTCCTTGATACGCGACTGCGCATTTGCCGGTGCTGCCGCCAGCAGGCACCAGGCAAGGAGCGCGGCAAGGCCGGCGGTCGAAGCGAGGCGTCGTATCGCGGATGCGGACATGTTGCTCCAGCAATTGGCAATGGGCCAACGATCCGGAGAAGCGAATCCCGTGCCAAATTCCGGGCTGGGGGAAAATCATCTAACCGATTGAAACAAAGGCATTCCATGCTGGCGCCGCAACGCGCCGGAACCGGATGGCGATGGCCATTTTCCGACCTCCCGGCAACATTTTCCGCCTGGGGTTCCGCAGTTTCGCGAGCCGGCGAAAGCAGTTATGCTCGCAGCATGAAGATCGAAGGTACCGGCACGAGCCGCACGACGCCGGCCAAGCGCCCCGAGCGTGCCGGCCAGACAAAGGGCGGGTCTTTCACGCGTCATCTGGACGACGATTCCAGTATTGCGCCTGCCATCGCCGGGACGGGAATGTCGGCACCCGTGCATGGGGTGGATGCACTTCTCTCGCTGCAGGAGGTGGGGGACTCCACATCCGAGCAGGGGCGGGCTCGCGCGCGCCGCTGGGGCGAGGATCTGCTGGACCGGCTCGACCTGCTTCGGCTGGGGATTTTGTCGGGCGGCATTCCGCGTGCCGATCTCATTCGGATCGCGAGCATGGTCGGCGCGCAGCGCGAGCGGACGACCGATCCCCGGCTGGCCGAAGTGCTTGCCGAGATCGAGCTCAGGGCACGGGTCGAACTGGCGAAATACGCCCCGCGCGGCTGAAATTCCGCGTATTCCGCGATCCCATCCGTGGTTGTGTTCGCGTGCTTGCCGTCAGGGTCGCATGTGGCTATAACTCGCGCCCGAATGCTGTCCGTGATTGGTATGGACAACGGATAGGAGGCGCCATGTCGTCACCTCTGCTTCCTCCCGACTATCGCCCGTCGGAGGATGAGGACTTCATGAATCCGATCCAGCGAGAGTATTTTCGGCAGAAACTGCTGAACTGGCGCATGGATATCCTGAGAGAGGCGAACGGCACCCTCAATAATCTCCGCGAGGAGAGCCTGGCAAAACCCGATATGGCGGATCGGGCGATGCTTGAGACGGACCGCTCCCTGGAACTTCGAACCCGAGACCGGCAGCGGAAGCTGATCAGCAAGATCGATGCGGCGCTGCGGCGGATCGACGACGGCACCTACGGATTTTGCGAAGAGACGGCGGAGCCGATATCCCTGCGACGCCTGGAGGCGCGGCCGATTGCGACGCTTAGCCTTGAGGCCCAGGAACGGCACGAACGCCTAGAGCGGATGCGCCGCGAGGATTGAGGGCAATTGCCCCGACCGATAGAAAAGAGGCCGATGCGGCTAGGCATCGGCCTCTTTCTTTTGCGAGGGGCGTCTTCGGCCTAGAACGGGAACAGGATGTCGATGATCTGCTGGCCGTAACGCGGTTGCTGCAGGTCGCTGATCTGTCCGCGGCCGCCATAGGCCAGGCGGGCTTCGGCGATCTTGTCATAGGTGATCTGGTTGTTGGCCGTGATGTCCTGGGGCCGGATCACGCCGGCGACCTGCAATTCGCGGACTTCATAGTTCACACGCGTTTCCTGCCGCCCCACGATGACCAGATTGCCGTTCGGCAGCAGTTGCGTCACCACCGCAGCAACCTTGACCTCGATCTTCTCCTCGCGGTCGATGACGCCCGCGCCGGCCGTGCCCAGCGACGAGTTCAGGTCCATCAGGTTCGCCGGGTTGAGCTCGTTCGGCAGGATGC
>JBFWNZ010000330.1:0-4322 GCA_050250795.1 Alphaproteobacteria bacterium
GGCCGCGTCGCCTCGGATGGCGTCGCGAGCCGCTAGAAAGCGGTCGACGGCTGGGGCAGCCCGCCTTTAGGGTTGTCGCGCCCGCATGCATACCGGCGCGCCGCGCTGACGGCGCCCGCCCGAGGAGGACGCCCCATCATGTGCGACGGTCCCTGGCCTTTGGCCGGCGGCTTCGGCTGATCCGCGCCATGGCAGCACCCGGCCGCGTTCATGCGCCCTTGCGGGCCATCGCGCTGATGGTCGCAGGGGCGGCCTTTCTCGCCTGGAGCGACGCCGTCTCGAAATGGCTCAGCCACGACTTCCCCGTCGGGCAGATTCTCTTCATGCGCTCGGGCTTCATCCTGCTGCCGCTGATGCTGATCGTCTGGCGCAGCGGCGGGCTCGCGACCCTGCGGGCGGCCTCATGGCGGCATCAGGCAATCCGGGCCTTCCTGTTCGTCGCCACTACCTTCGGCGCCGTGGTCAGCGTCTGGCTGCTGCCGCTCTCGACCTTCGTGGCCTTCATCTTCGCCAGCCCGATCCTGGTCGCGGCCCTGTCGGTGCCACTGCTGGGCGAGAAGGTGGGCTGGCGGCGCTGGACGGCGATCCTGGTCGGCTTTCTCGGCATCCTGATCATCGTCCGTCCGTCCGCCGACAGTCTGACCTGGGGCGTACTGGCCGCGACGGTGACGATGATCGGTGGCGCGCTGCGCGACCTCTACACACGCCGGATCAGCGGCACGGAGCACTCCAACGCAGTGCTGTTCTATTCCGCCATCGGGGCATGCCTGACGGGTCTTTCGACCTGGCCGCTGGGCGAGGCGGCCTGGGCCGCGCCGGGCCTGTCCTGGCAGCCCATCGCCCTGGCGGTGTTTCCCATCTTCGTCGTCAACGGGCTGCTGAACGGCAGCGCGCATTTCCTCATCATCGAATCGCTGCGCATGGGCGAGGCGGCGTTGGTCTCGCCCTTCCGCTACACGATGATGATCTGGGCGATCCTGGCCGACATCCTGATCTGGGGCGCCCTGCCGGCATGGCCGGTCTTCCTCGGCTCCGCGCTGGTCGTGGGAAGCGGCCTCTATATACTGCGTCGCGAGCGACTGAAGCGCGCTGCGGCCTGAAGCAGGGGGAAACCGATGCCGAACGTTCCGATCACCATCGCCACCAGTGTGACCGACCGCACCCGGCCGATCATGGACGGCCGCGTGAAGGTCGACGGATGCGACGTCACCTTCCTGCCGATGGAGATCGAGGAGCTGTTCTTCCGTGCGATCCGGTTCCAGGAGTTCGATGTCTGCGAACTCTCGATGTCCAGCTACATGATGCAGAAGCAGCGCGGCCAGCTTCCCTTCATCGCGATCCCGGTGTTCCTGTCGCGCGCCTTCCGCCATTCCGGCATCTACATCCGCACCGACCGCGGCATAAACGGTCCGGCCGATCTGCGCGGCAAGACCATCGGCGTGCCGGAATATCAGATGACGGCGGTGGTCTGGCAGCGCGGCATTCTGCGCGACGAATACGGCATCCATCCGCGGGAAATCCACTGGCGCAACGGCGGCACCGAGCAGCCGGGCCGGGTGGAGCGCGCGCCGCTCAAGGTGCCGGATGAGATCGATCTGCAGGCGATCCCGAACGACAAGACCCTGGCCGGCATGCTGGCCAGCGGCGAGCTGGACGCGGTGATGATGCCGCGCGCGCCCTCCTGCTTCACCGCCGGCCATCCCAATGTCGGGCGTCTGTTCCCCGACTACCGGCCCGTCGAGGAGGCCTATTACCGCAAGACCGGCCTGTTCCCGCTGATGCATCTGGTCGCGGTTCGCGAGAGCCTGGTCGAGCGCTATCCCTGGCTGCCCGCCAACATCTACAAGGCGTTCCGCGAGGCCAAGGATGTGGCGATGGCCGATCTGAACCGCATCATCTCCTTTTCGGTGTCCCTGCCCTGGGTGCTGTCCGACATCGCGGCGACCAAGAAGGTGCTGGGCGAGGATATCTGGCCCTATGGGATCGAGCCGAACCGCAAGGCCATCGAGACGCTGGTGCGCTATTCGCATGAGGACGGGCTGACCCAGCGGCAGATGCCGATGGAGGAGCTGTTCCACCCCGCCACATTCCAGATCGCCAAGATCTGACCGGCGGCGGCCTCGGCCATGCTGCCGCTGTCCATCGCCGTTGCCGACACCGACCGGATCCGGCCGCTCGCCGATGGCCGGGTCGCGGTGGCGGGCTGCACGGCGACGGTGCTGCGGCTGGAGGTCGAGGAGCTGATGTTCCGCGGCAGCCGGGGCACGGAGTTCGACGTCTGCGAGCTGGCGCTCGGCGCCTATCTGGGGATGCTGGACCGCGGCGACTGTCCCTATGTCGCGCTGCCGGTCTTTCCGGCGCGTGCCTTCCGCCACAACTGCATCTATGTCCGCGCCGGCATCGACCGGCCCGAACAGCTTCGCGGACGTCGGATCGGCGTGCCGGACTGGACGCTGACCACGGCGATCTGGGCGCGTGGGCTGCTGAGCGACGAATACGGCCTCGCCCTCTCCGAGATCGACTGGCTGTGCGGCGGGCTGGAGCAGCCGGACCGTGCCGCGCGGGTCCCGTCCGCCGTCCCCGACTGCGTGACGCTGACGGCGCTGCCGCCGGGACGGACCCTGTCCGGGATGCTTGCGGCCGGAGAGATCGACGCGGTGATCGCCTCGCGCCCGCCCTCCTGCGTCGCGCGCGGCTTGCCGGGCGTCGGGCGGCTGTTCGCCGACTGGGCGACAGCGGAACGGGCGTGGTGGGACCGCCACCGCATCTTCCCGATCCAGCACGCCGTCATGGTGCGCCGCGCGCTGCTGGCCGCGCATCCCTGGCTGGGCGAAGCGATGCAGGCGGCCTTCGAGACGGCGAAGACGGTCGCGCAGGACGAATTGCGGCAGGCCGATCCGGCCCCCTACAGCCTGCCCTGGCTGGGGGCGGCGGTCGAGGAGGCGGCGCGGGTGTTCGGCGCCGATCCCTGGCCCTATGGGGTGGAGGCCAATCGCACGGCACTGGCGATGCTGTGCCGGCTTGCCCAGGCGCAGGGCGTGACGCGGCGCCTGTTCACCGTGGACGAGTTGTTCGACACGGCCATGCCTGCGAGGACGGCGGCATGAGCGCGCGGCTCGTCGGCATGCGCGTCTTGCGCCGCGAGGACCCGGCGCTGCTGCGCGGCGCCGGCCGCTTCGTCGACGATATCCGCCGTCCGGACATGCTGCATGCGGCCTTCCTGCGCAGCCCCTTCGCCCATGCCGCCTTCTCCCGTATCGACCGCGATGCGGCGCTGGCGCTGCCGGGGGTGCATGCGGTCCTGACACTGGACGACCTTCGGCCGCATCTGGCGATGGAGCGGCTGCCGGTGCATATGCCGGCGGGCGGTATCCGCTTCACCGCCGAACCCTGGGTACTGGCACGGGACGAGGTCAGCCATGTCGGCGAGGCCGTCGCCGTCGTGCTGGCCGACAGCCGGCATGTGGCGGAGGACGCGGTCGCCTCGATCGAGGTCGATTGGCAGCCCTTGCCGGCGGTGGCCGATCCGCATGCGGCGCTGGCGCCGGACGCGCCGAAGGTGCGCCGCGAGGTGCCGGACAATCTCGTCGCCCGCATCGCCGCCGATTTCGGCGATTGCGATGCCGCCTTCCGTTCGGCGGCGCATATGCTGCCGCTGCGGTTGCGCCAGCACAAGGGGCTGGGACAGTCCATCGAATGCCGTGGTGTGGCGGCGTCCTATGACGATGTCGACGACCGCATCACGGTCTGGGACGGCACGCAGATGCCGCATCGGGCGCAAGGCGTGCTGTGCCGGGTGCTGGGCCTGTCGGAGCGGCAAATACGGGTGGTGCCGCCCGATGTCGGCGGCGGCTTCGGGCCCAAATTCGTGACCTACCCCGAGGAGGCGGTGGTGGCGCTGGCGGCGCGGCTGTTCCGCCGCCCGGTCAAATGGGTCGAGGACCGGCGCGAGCATTTCACGACGACCGCCCAGGAACGCGACCAGTTCTGGGAGATCGAGGTGGCGGCCGATGCGGAGGGGCGCCTGCTCGGCATCCGCGGGCGGGTGATCCACGACCACGGCGCCTTCACCCCCTATGGCATCGCCGTGCCGCAGAACGCGATCAACAACCTGATCGGCGCCTATCGTCTGCCGAACCTGAAGCTGGAGGTTCTGGCGGCGATGACCAACATGGTGGCGGTGGCACCCACGCGCGGCGCCGGCCGTCCTCAGGCCACCTATGCGTTGGAGCGGGCGCTCGATGCCATCGCCCATGCGACCGGCCTCGACCGTGCCGAGGTGCGCCGCCGCAACATGATCGGGCCGGACGAGATGCCCTATG
>JBFWNZ010000331.1:0-4318 GCA_050250795.1 Alphaproteobacteria bacterium
ATCCCATCGCTTCTTGCGATAGAGGGCGAGGCACGCGTCCCACGCCTCCACGCGCGCGATATCCTTGTCCGTGATGGGATGTTCGGCCTGCGGGTCGCGCTCGCCGATCAGTTCGAACACTTCGATGGGCTGGGTGGTCCCGGCCGGGACGACGCGGTCCAGCCGTCGGAACAGAAAGACATCCGACAGCGGAATGGCGATGCTTGGCGAGGCGAGAAGCTGCGTCCCGTAAAGCTTGTTCAATGCTTCGAGGCGCGAGGTGAGGTTCACCGCGGCGCCCAGGGCGGTGTATTGCAGGCGGTCGGACGAACCGACATTGCCGACGACGACCTCGCCGGTATGCAGGCCGAAGCGCGTGTAGTAGGGCTTGCGGCCCGTGCTTTCGAACTGCTTCGAAATCCGTTGCCCCGCGGCCCTGCAGGCCAGTGTGGCGCGGCAGGCGTCCCGCATATGGAAGGGGTCGGGAATCGGCGCGTTCCACATCGCCATGACCGCGTCGCCGATATACTTGTCCACGATGCCGCCGGACCGATGGATTTCCGTCGACATCGCCTCGAAATAGGTCGACAGCGATTCCAGCACCGCCTCGGGCGGCAGGGATTCGGATATGTGCGAGAAGCCCTTGATGTCGCTGAACATCAATGTCAGCTGCTTGCGGTCGCCGCCGGAGCCGATCTGCGCTCCTTCGGAAACGATCATCCGGACCAGTTCCTTGGGGACATAGGCGCTGAAGCTGCGCAGGCTGCGCTTCATCGTCGCCACGGCCTGGGCCAGGTCCTGGACCTCCGCGATGGCGGAAACCTCTTTGAACTCGCCCTCCAGATCGAAGCGCTGGATCTTCTCCGTCTCCTCCACGACGCTCTGGAGCGGCCGGGTCAGCAGGCGCGAGACCGCGAAGATCGCGAGCAGCGAAACGATCAATACCGCGCCGCCCAGGATCAGGATGCGCAGACTGACTTCCTTGAGGGGGCCGATGAAGGTGCTGCTCGGCACCGCGACGCCCACGATCCAGGGCTTTCCGAATTCCGCGGGGAAGGGTGTGAAGGAGACCAGATACTCGTCTCCCTCGGGGCCCAGTCGCGTCGTGAACTGATCGCCTCGGCCCTTTTCGGAACGCATTCGCACGGCGCCGGCAACGACAGGGTCGGCGGCATCCAGTGCATTTCGCAGTGTCACCGCGGTTCCGCTGATCTCGACGGCCAAGGCCGGATCGGCATGCGCGATCAGGTGGCCTTGCTCGTCCAGAATGAAAATCCGACCCTTTTCGCCGATCTGCTTTCGGGCCAGGAAAAGCGAAAGCGTGTCGAGCGATATGTCCGCGCCGATCGCACCGATCGGGGCACCTGTTGCGGTCGTGATGCGCTGCGAGACGGTCAGGCCGGGCTTGCCGGAACTTGAAAAGACATAGACGTCGGAGACGCTGGTGCCGGGGAATTTCCACGCATTGGCATACCAGCTGCGTTTCCTCGGATCGTATTTTGCGGGTCCCCGGTCGACGCCTCTGATCTCTCCCCAATCGTCGAAATAGATGAAACTGTCCGCCATCTCTCCTGCGGTGTCGTCCAGCATGCGCAGGACGTGCCGGGCATCTGCCGGCGGTGATGTGGCGGAGGGGCCGAAGGTCGCAAGTTCGGGCGGAAGACGCAGGACCTGATAGAAGCTGCCATCGCCTTCGAAGCCGATGAACATGCTGTAAAGCTGGGGCAGTTCCTGAACCTGTTCGTAGAAGAACCGCAGCCCGTTCGGCTTGCGCAGCGAACCGCGGTCGACCTGTGCCAGGACCGTCGTGGCGGCGACGATGCGGCTGACGGGGGTGATCAGGTGCTCGACATCGCTGACGACGCTTCGCGTCGTCCGCTCCATGGCTTCCTGCGCCGTCTGGAGCATGAGGACCGAGTTGGTCCAGTAGAAATAGCCGACGATACCGACGGTCATCGGCACCATGACCAGCAGAAAGGCGACGGCGATGCCGAGACGCAATCGGATGGCAAAGCGCATGGTCGAAACCCGCTCGTGTATCGTCAGAACACGCGAACCGACCTTCGCTTATACCGGGCAAAGACGTTTCGAATGCGGCACGACGTTAAGCCGTTTCAGAACGGGAACGCGACAGATATTTTCATTTTGATAAACGATTCGCATTTTGCAAGAAAACGGGAAAGATATCGATAATCAATCGCAAATCGAATGGTATTTCAGGGAAATGCCTGAATAAGGACGTTGCGAAGAATACGCCGCGCAGTCGGATCGAATGCATCGCGGCGGTGCAATGTTACGTCGTTGTTCCAGAGCAGGGCGTCGCCCGTGCGCCACTGCCAGCGCATCGTGTATTCGGGGCGGGTCGCATGCGCCCATAGGGCGTCGAGCAGATCGTCGCTGTCCTGCACGTTGAGGCCGATGACGTACTGGTGTCCCCGGCGCCCGAGATAGAGGCCCATGCGGCCCGTGCGCGGATTGCGCCGGATCAGGGGATGCCGCGCGCCGGGCGTATCGCGCGGGTCGGTCACTTCCTCATAGCCCTTGCGCAACAGGCCGGCGCTGTTATGGGCGGCGTCGTGGATGGCGATGCGTCCGGCCGCGGCGCGGCGCAGATCGTCGGGCAGGTCCCGGCAGGCGGCATACATGTCCGCAAAGCAGGTGTCGCCGCCATGCGCCGGCGCCGCCACGGCATACAGGCAGCCATAGATCGGCACCGGTTCCTCGAAGGTGACGTCGGCGTGCCAGGCCAGTTCCGCGGCGCCCAGATTGCCGATGGGCCGGCCGTTCTCCACGACATTGGAGATGACGTTCATCTTGTCGCCGAGGGTTTCGTGGAAGGTCAGGCCATAGGGGTTCTTCGACGGCCGCATGCAGACCCCGAAGCGCTCGCAATAGGCGATGATGCGCTCGTCCGAAACATGCTGTTCGCGCGCGACCAGCACCAGATGGTCTTCCAGGGCGTCGCGCAGCCGGGCGACCTCGGCGGCGGTCAGGTCGCGGTCGAGATCGATGCCCTCGACCGTCGCCCCGAACCGGTCCTCGGTCGGAACGATGCGAATGTCCTGCTTGCCCATGGCGATCCTCCTGTTATTTAGCCGCATTATGCGTCCGATCCCTCCGGATCGGCCATATCCGCGCGGCGCGTCAGCCGCGTCGCCCATGCATGCCGAAGGAGCCCGCCCATGGAACCGCGCCTCAGCCTGATCACCCTCGGCGTTGCCGATGTGGAACGCAGCCGGGCCTTCTACGAAGGGCTTGGCTGGCGCGCGTCCAGCGCCAGCGTTGCCGGCGAGGTGGTCTTCTTCCAGTTGGGCGGGCTTGCGCTGGCGCTGTATGGGCGCGCGGCGCTGGCGGCCGATGCCGGCGGCAACACGGTCATGGCCGCCGGTGCGGCCGTCGCGCTGGCCCACAATGTGCGCGAACGGGACGAGGTGGATGCGACGATCGCCGAGTTCGTCGCCGGCGGCGGGCGCATCCTCCGGCCCGCGAGCGAGGCCGAATGGGGCGGCCGCTTCGGTTATGTCGCCGATCCGGACGGCCATGTCTGGGAAATCGCCTGGAACCCGCATTTCGGCATTGCGTCCGATGGCGGGCTGCATCTGCCGGATTAGCGGGACCGCTTGTCTCGGCACGCCGGCGGGACTAGGTTTGCCACAACGCGTTCCCGCCTTGGGAAGGAGACAGGACCATGAGCGAACAGACGATCCGCGACGATATCTATCGCGTGTTCTGGCAGCCTGGGTGAACGAGCTGCCTGCGTGCGAAGGAGTTTCTTTCGCAGAACGACGTACCTTACGAATCGATCAATATCCGCGAAGGCAACGGGATGAAGCTTCTGGCGCATCTCGGCGCCAAATCCGTGCCTGTCATCTCATTGGGCGCGAAATGGATTTTCGCCCAGGACCTGAAGGTCGTGGCCGAGTTCTGCGGCATCGAGAAGCTGCCGGAGAAGCTGCCGCCCGCGACCCTGGTCGACAAGCTGGACATGGTCATCTCGGGCGCCCAGCGCTTCATCGCCCAGATGCCGCCGGAGCGGCTGAACGACATGCTGCCGGGACGGCCGCGGCCCTATCGCGACCTGTTCTACCATATCTTCGTGATCCCCGACCTGTTCGTGGACGCTGCCAAGGACGGCAAGGAAATTACGGAGAAGGGCTTCGAGAAGGGGGCCCCCGACGGGTCGACCACCGCCTCCATCGTCGCCTATGGCGAAGAGGTGAAGAAGCGCGTGCATGACTGGTGGGACAAGGTCGAGGACAAGAGCCTCGATTTCATGGTGCCCACCTATTATGGCGAGCACACCGCCCATGACACGCTGGAGCGGACGACCTGGCACGCC
>JBFWNZ010000332.1:0-4312 GCA_050250795.1 Alphaproteobacteria bacterium
GGATGCAGCTCGCGACGGTCGAATCCTGCACCGGCGGGCTGGTCGCAGCCTGCCTGACTGCGATTCCCGGCTCCTCCGACGTCGTCGAGCGCGGCTTTGTGACCTATTCGAACGCGGCCAAGGCCGAGGAAGTGGGCGTCGATCCCCAATTGATCGAGCGGGTGGGCGCGGTCAGCGCCGAGGTCGCCGAGGCCATGGCCGCCGGCGCCGTCGCTCGAACGCCGGCCGGTCTCGCGCTTTCGATCACAGGAATTGCGGGGCCCGGCGGCGGATCGGACCAGAAGCCCGTCGGCCTCGTCTATATCGGCTGCGCGCTGGAGAATGCGGCAACCGTCGTCCAGCGCCATGTCTTTCCCGGTGATCGGGACGCCGTGCGCAGCGCGTCCGTCCGCGCCGCCCTGGACCTCGCGCTCAGCCGCCTCGCATCGCACTGAATAGCGAATCTGCGGGACAGCGTCGTTCTCAAACGGTCATGCGGCTGCTCGACCACCGGAAATGCCGGTCGAATCGCGCGCGGTCTGGAAACCGTAACTTCCCCTATCCCGCCCCGCCAGGGCGCGACGGACCGATCAGCTGGGCAAGGTCGGCCATCGGGTGACCGCGGCGGCGGGCATAGACCGCCAGCCGCCCATCCCAATCGTCGAACACATCGACGAATTCCTTCGGATGCCGCAGCGGCCGCCATCGGCCCGCGCGCAGGCGGCCGAGCACTTCTGCCGCCGGAACCTCGACCGTGTCGGCCAGGATTTCGCCGAGATAGAACAGATGGCTTCGCTGAAAGGCGAATGCGGCCAGAAAGATGCCCGCCACTTCGGCGGCCCGCGCCGCGTTGCCAGTGCTGAAATTGACCCGGTCGAACAGGATGCTGCGGTTGGCGCCTTCGACCAGCAGGCATATCCGATGCCGCCCCTCGCCCTCATCGACCGCCTTGCGGGCAAAAAACAGCACCTTCTCGACCTGCATCAGCGCCCGCCGGCCCAGCACCTCCAACACCTTGGCGCTGGCAACGAAGGTGTCGAATGCATGCGGCCGGATGACCCTCTGAAGGGTCACGGTCTCGGTGTCCGCATCGCCGCGCAACTCGACGCCGGCCCCCTCCAGGGCCAAGCGGATCGCCTCCAATGTGCTTGTCCTGGGGTCGCCGATCCCGCGCTCGATATTGTTGAGCGTCGCCAGCGAGATACCGGCAGCCTTTGCCAGATCGATCTGCTTGGCGCCGATCATGACCCTGCCCGCCCGGATCTGCGCCGCGGAAATCACCTGCTTGTACCCCTCGCGGAATGGTGGACCGATATAAAGAGAATTCGGTATCAGACCTAAAATTTTAGGCTCCACACAGTCCGTCCGGCAAGCCGGCTCTGTATGTCGTTGCCGTCGGGGGGCCGTCTACAAATTGTGGAGAGAATGAGAAATCGGTCCGGCAGCGGGCCGGAACGCCGGATTCAAACGAATCCGAGTTATCCCGGATCGTTCCGTGCAAAGAATATCGTCCGGAAAACCAGCCGTTTAGAGCCGCTAAGGGGCGGATACGCTGCCACCATAGAGCACGGCAGCGCGTTGTTCGAAGGCCCCGACCATATGGCGGACGGCATCGCCGAAAACCCCGCCCATCATCGCGCCCAGAAGCCGCGAGCGGAATTCGAAATCGACATTGAAATCAATGACGCAGCCCGTTTCGCTCGAATCGACTCCGAATTGCCACCGCCCGTCCAGGCGCTCGAAGGGGCGGCGGTCGCTCTGCATCGTGATCAGCATGCGGTCGCGGTCGATTCCGACCGTGCTGGTAAAGGTCTCGCGGATGCCCATGAAACCGACGGCAAGATCGGCAATGACGCGGTCGGCATGACGCTCGCGGATGCGCGCGCCGACACACCAGGGCAAAAACTCGGGATAGCGCTCGACATCGGCCACAAGGTCGAACATCTGTTCCGGCCGATACGGCAGAAAACGCGTTTCGGAATACGATGGCACGGCGTTTTCAGTCTGCTGGCGATCCGCCGGCCGCCTGGCGGGCAGCGCGCATGCGGTTGAAATCCTCCCCGGCGTGATACGAGGATCGGGTCAGCGGCGAGGACGCGACCATCAGGAAGCCCTTGCCCCGCGCCAGCCGCGCATAAGCGTCGAACTCGTCCGGCGTGACGAAGCGGTCGAGCGCCGCATGCTTCGGCGTCGGCTGAAGATATTGCCCGATGGTGATGAAATCGACACTTGCCGCCCGCAGGTCGTCCATGACCTGGGCCACTTCCTCCCGCTCCTCGCCCAGCCCCACCATCAGGCCGGACTTGGTGAACATCTGCGGGTCGAGCCGCTTTACCCGGTGCAGCAGTTCCAGGCTCGTGAAATAGCGCGCGCCGGGCCGGATCGTCGGGTAGAGCCGCGGCACCGTCTCGATATTGTGGTTGAACACGTCCGGCCGCGCCTCGACCACGGTCTCGATGGCCCCCGGCTTCTTCATGAAATCCGGCGTCAGCACCTCGATCGTGGTTGCCGGGGCATAATCCCGGATGCAGGCGATCACCCGGGCGAAATGCCCCGCGCCGCCATCGGCCAGATCGTCGCGGTCCACCGATGTCACGACGACATGCTCCAACGCCAGCTTGGCGACGGCCAGCCCCACGCGCTCGGGCTCCATCGGGTCCAGCGGCCGCGGCAGACCGGTTGCCACGTTGCAGAAGGCGCAGGCGCGGGTGCAGGTGTCGCCCATGATCATGAAGGTGGCGTGCTTCTTCGCCCAGCACTCGCCGATATTCGGGCAGCCCGCTTCCTCGCAGACCGTGTGCAGCTTGTTGTCGCGGACAAGCGCACGGGTCTCGAAATAATCTTTCGAGTTGGGCGCCTTCACCCGAATCCAGGCGGGCTTCCGCTGGATCGGGTTGTCGGGCCTGTTGCGCTTCTCGGGGTGGCGCAGCCTGTCGCCGTCCGGCACCGTCGTCTGCCCTTCATCCAAATGCCGCGGCCGGGATGCCGCAGCCTGTCGTCCTAGAAGTGTATGGCCCGGCCATAGGCGTCAAGCACCGCCTCATGCATCATTTCCGACAGGGTCGGATGCGGGAACACCGTGTGCATGAGTTCGGCCTCGGTCGTCTCCAGGGTCCGCGCGATGGCATAGCCCTGGATCAGCTCGGTCACCTCGGCGCCGATCATGTGCGCACCCAGCATCTCGCCGGTATCGGCATCGAACACGGTCTTCACCATGCCCTCGGTCTCGCCCAGGGCGATGGCCTTGCCGTTGCCGATGAAGGGGAAGCGCCCGACCCGCACCTTGCGCCCCGCCTCCTTCGCCTGACGTTCCGTCATGCCGACCGAGGCGACCTGCGGCAGGCAATAGGTGCAGCCCGGGATGTTGCGCGTATCCAGCGGATGAACGTCCTTCACCCCGGCGATCTTCTCGACGCAGATCACGCCTTCATGCGACGCCTTATGCGCCAGCCAGGGCGGGCCGGTCAGATCGCCGATGGCATAGACGCCGGGTTCCCCCGTGCGCGACCATTCATCGACGACCACATGCGTCTTCTCGACCTTCACCTTCGTGCCGTCGAGGCCGAGCTTTTCGACATTGCCGACGATGCCGACGGCAAGGATGACCCGGTCCACGGTCAGCGACGCGGTCTTGCCGCCGCTTTCGATGGTCGCCGTGACGTCGTCCTTGCCCTTCTTGAGGGTCTTCACCGTCGCGCCGGTCTGAATCTTGATGCCCTGCTTCTCGAAGCTCTTGCGGGCAAAGGCCGAGATTTCCTCATCCTCGACCGGCAGGATGCGGTCCATCACCTCGACCACCGTCACCGCGGCGCCCAGATTGTTATAGAAGCTGGCGAATTCGATGCCGATGGCACCGGATCCCACGACCAGAAGCGATTTCGGCATCGTCTCCGGCACCATCGCCTCGCGATAGGTCCAGACCAGCTTGCCGTCGGGCTCCAGCCCCGGCAGGCTGCGCGCCCGCGCACCCGTCGCCAGGATGACATGCGGCGCCTCAAGCGTCGCCACGGTCTTTCCGTCCTTCTCGACCGCAACCTTGCGCTTGTTGCCGGCCATCCCGGCCAGGCGGCCGAACCCGTCGACGACCGTCACCTTGTTCTTCTTCAACAGATGCGCGACGCCGCCGCTCAACTGCTTCGCCACCTTGCGCGAGCGGTCGACGATCTTCTTTACGTCGAAGGACGCGCCCTGCACGCTCAGACCGAACTGCTCGGCATGGCGGATATTGTGGAATACCTCGGCCGAGCGAAGCAGCGCCTTGGTCGGTATGCAGCCCCAGTTGAGACAGATGCCGCCGAGATGCGTGGACTCCACCACCGCCGTCCGCATGCCC
>JBFWNZ010000333.1:0-4291 GCA_050250795.1 Alphaproteobacteria bacterium
TGCGGCGGATATAGCTCGGGATGTTGTCCATCGGGCCGGGGCGGTACAGCGCGACCACGGCGATGATGTCCTCGAAGCGGTCGGGCTTCAGCTTGCGCAGCACGTCGCGCATGCCCGAGCTTTCAATCTGGAACACCCCGGTCGTGTCGCCCTTGCACATCATCGCGTAGGTCGGGGCGTCGTCCAGCGGCAGCGCGGCCAGGTCGATCTCGACTCCGCGCTCGGCGAGCAGCCGGACCGCGTGCTCCAGCACCGTCAGCGTCTTGAGGCCCAGGAAGTCGAATTTGACCAGCCCCGCCTTCTCGACGAACTTCATGTTGAACTGCGTGACCGGCATGTCCGAGCGCGGATCGCGGTAGAGCGGCACCAGCGCGTCCAGCGGCCGGTCGCCGATCACCACGCCGGCGGCATGGGTCGAGGCGTGGCGGTAGAGCCCCTCCAGCTTCAGCGCCACGCGGATCAGGCGCGCGACATCCGGGTCTTCGTCGCGCATCCGCTGCAGCGCCGGCTCGCCCTCGATCGCGTCCTTCAGCTTGACCGGATTGGCCGGGTTGTTCGGCACCAGCTTGCAGATGCGGTCCACCTGCCCGTATGGCAGCCCCAGCACGCGGCCGACATCGCGCAGCGCGGCGCGGGCTTCCAGCTTTCCGAAGGTGATGATCTGGGCGACCCGGTCATGCCCGTATTTATCCTGGACATAGCGGATCACCTCGTCGCGGCGGTCCTTGCAGAAATCGATGTCGAAGTCCGGCATCGACACGCGCTCGGGGTTCAGGAAACGCTCGAACAGCAGCCCCCAGCGCAGCGGATCGAGATCGGTGATGGTCAGCGCCCAGGCGACGACCGACCCCGCGCCGGAGCCGCGGCCCGGCCCCACCGCCACGCCATGCGCCTTGGACCACTGGATGAAGTCGGCGACGATCAGGAAATAGCCGGGAAAGCCCATCGCGATGATGGTTTCGAGTTCGAGCGCGAGACGGTCGCGATAGGGCTTCGCCACGGCCTGCCGGGCCGCCTCGTCCATATCCTCGGTATAGACCTGGAGGCGCAGGCGCTCGGCCAGCCCCGCCTCGGCCATCTCACGCAGTTTGTCGGCTTCCGACTTGCCGCCCAGTTCCGGATAGGCCGGCAGGATCGGGTCGCGGCTTTCCGCCATGACGGCGCAACGCTGCGCCACGACCAGCGTGTTCCGGATGGCCTCGGGCAGGTCGGCGAACGCCTCCCGCATCTCGGCCGCGCTCTTGAATCGATGCTCCGGCGTGACGCGCCAGCGATCCTGATGGGCCAGGGTCGCGTTCTGCCCGATGCACAGCAGCACGTCATGCGCCTCGTACATGCCCTCATCGGCGAAATACACGTCGTTCGTGGCCACCAGCGGCAGGTCGTGCCGGTAGGCGAGGTCGATGAAGCCGTCTTCGGTCCGCTCCTCCGCCTCCTGCCCATGGCGCATGATCTCGATATAGAGACGGTCCGGAAACGCCGCGACGAGGCGTGCCAGCACCTCTTCCGCCGCCTCCGCCTGCCCGTCCAGCAGCAGCCGGCCCACCGGTCCGGCCGGACCGCCGGTCAGCAGGATCAGACCCCCGGCATGCGCCTCCAGGTCGTCGAGGTCGATCTGCGGCTCCTCATGCCCCTCGGTCTGCATATAGGCGTGGCTGACCAGCTTGAGCAGGTTCGCATAGCCCTCGGCATTCTGGGCCAGCAGCGCGATGCGGTCGGGGCTCGGCGCCGCGCCGGGCCGGTTGGGCGCGGCCTCGCGCCGGATGCCGATGTCGCAGCCGATGATGGGCTGCACCCCCGCCCCTGCGGCCGCCTGCGAGAATTCCAGCGCGCCGAACAGGTTGCCGGTATCGGTGACGGCCACCGCCGGCATGCCCTCGCTGCGGCAGCGCTTGACCAGATCCTTGACCGAGAGCGCACCCCGGCTGAGCGAATAGGCGGAATGGACGCGCAGATGGACGAAATCGGCGTGGGACATGCGCTCAGGATGTCATGCGATGGGGCATCTGTCGTCCGGACGCCGAAACCGCAGGATTCATGCGGCCTCGACAAACCCGGCCAAGACCGGCAAATCGCCTGGATCCGCGACTCGCGGAAGGATCATTTCTCGCCGGCGACCAGCACGCCGTCCTTCAGGCGCACGATCCGGTCCATGCGCCGCGCCAGTTCGGGATTGTGCGTGGCGACAAGCGCGGCCAGCCGCGTCTCGCGCACCAGCCCGCTGAACAGGCCGAACACTTCGTCGGCCGTATGGCTGTCGAGGTTGCCCGTCGGCTCGTCCGCCAGCAGCAGGCGCGGACCGTTGGCCAGCGCCCGGGCGATCGCGACCCGCTGCTGCTCGCCGCCCGACAGCCGGGCCGGCCGATGCGTCGCCCGGTGCGTCAGGCCGACCGAGCGCAGCAGGTCGACGGCATGCGCGCGCGCCTGGCGCCGCGACAGTCCCGTCAGCATCTGCGCCACCATGACGTTCTCAAGCGCCGAGAACTCCGGCAGCAGATGATGGAACTGATACACGAAGCCGATATCGCGGCGGCGAACCAGGGTCCGCTCGCGGTCCGACAGCTTGCCGCAATCGCGGCCGCCGATGCTGACCTCGCCGGCATCCGGCCGCTCCAGCAGGCCCGTCACATGCAGCAGCGTCGACTTGCCGGCGCCGGACGGGCCGATCAGGGCGACCAGTTCGCCCGGCCGGATGCTGAGGTTGACGCCCCGCAGCACATCCAGCGGTTCCGCGGCCTGACGATAGGTGCGGACGACGCCGGACAGGCGGAGGACCGGGTCCTGCGCGCGCTCACTCATAGCGCAGCACCTCGACCGGATCGAGCCGCGCCGCCCGCCACGCCGGATAGATCGAGGCGAGGAAGGACAGCAGCAGCGCCATGCCGACGACCAGCACCACCTCGTCGGTCTCGATCTTCGCCGGAAGCTGCGACAGGAAATAGATTTCCGCCTGGAACAGGTCGACCCCGGCCAGGCTCTGTATCCATTGCCGGATCGTCTCGATATTCGTGGCGAAGGCGATGCCCAGCGCCGCGCCCAGCGCGGTCCCGATCACGCCGACGCTGGCCCCGGTCGCAAAGAAGATGCGCAGGATCATCGCCCGCGTCGCGCCCATGGTGCGCAGGATGGCGATGCCCTTGCCCTTGTCGTTCACCAGCATGACCTGGCTGGAGATGATGTTGAACGCCGCCACCAGGATGATGAGCGTGAGGATGAGGAACATGACGTTCCGCTCCACCTGCAGCGCGGTGAAGAAGCTGGCATTGGTGCGCTGCCAGTCGAGAATGCGCACCGCGCCGCCCAGCACCTCTCCCAGCTTGCGCGAGACCGTTCGCACGGAATCCGGGTCGTCGAGCATCAGTTCGACATTGGTCGCCACATCGCCGGTCCGGAAGAACACCTGGGCCGCGGCGAGCGGCATATAGATCATCGAGGAATCGTATTCGGACATGCCGACATTGAACACGCCGACGATCTTGTAGGCCTTCATCCGCGGCACCGTGCCGAAGGCCGTGGTGGCGCCGCCCGGCGAGATCAGGGTCAGGGCGTCGCCGGGCATCAGGCCGAAGCGCTGCATCATGCGGCTGCCGACCATGATACCTTCGCCTTCGTCGAACCCGGCGAAGCTTCCGGCCCGCAGGTTGTCGGCGATGATCCGCCGCTGCGCCAGGTCTTTGCCGCGGATGCCGCGGACCAGCGCGCCATAGGCAACCTCGTTGGCCGTCACCATCACCTGGCCTTCGACCATCGGCGTCGCGGAGACCACGCCCTCGACCCGCCGCGCCTCTGCGGCCAGCGCGTCATAGGCCTGCAGCCGGCCATGCTGGGCGGTGATCTCGATATGGCCGTTCACGCCGAGGATGCGGCCCAGCAGTTCCTCGCGGAACCCGTTCATCACCGACATCACGATGATCAGCGTCGCGACGCCCAGCATGATGCCCAGCAGCGAGAACCACGCGACGACCGAGATGAAGCCCTCCTGCCGCCGGGCACGCAGATAGCGAAGCGCGATCAGCCGTTCGACGGCGGACAGCATCGGCGGTTCAGCCCGCGACCTTGGCGAGCGCGGCTTCCAGCGACATTTCCTGCCGCTCGCCGGTCTTGCGGTCCTTCAACTCGACCATGCCCTTCTGCACGCCGCGCGGTCCCACGACCAGCTGCCAGGGCAGGCCGATCAGGTCCATGTCCGAGAACTTCACGCCGGCGCGCTCGTCGCGGTCGTCGTACATCACCTCGATCCCGGCATCCGCCAGCTTCGCGAAGATATCGTCGCAGGCCGCGTCGCCATTGC
>JBFWNZ010000334.1:0-4275 GCA_050250795.1 Alphaproteobacteria bacterium
ACAGCATCTCGATGCCCTGGCGCAGCTCCTCGTCGCGCAGGAACAGCGGGTTCGCCGTCGTCTTGGGGGCCGAGTTGGGAGGTGCCGATACGTCAGTCATGTTGACATATATGCCTAGCGATGTTACAAAGCGCAACCGTCCGGAGACCGAATGTATCGATTTTGACCGCCGGACGGAAAGATCGATAGAATTCGGTCCCGCAGGCCCCCGAGCGGAAGAGGGCCGCGGGACATCATCCGCGATGAGGAGTTGGAAGCGCTATGGCCGCGACGCAGTCCTATGACGACCGCCCTGGTTCCATCTGGTACGACGGCAAGCTGGTGCCGTGGAAGGACGCCACCGCGCATGTCCTGACCCACGCCCTGCACTATGCCTCGGCCGTCTTCGAGGGCGAGCGCGTCTATGAGGGCCGCATCTTCAAGCTGACCGAGCACACCAAGCGGCTGGTCGCGGGCGCCAAGACGCTGGATTTCGAGATTCCCTATTCGGTGGACCAGATCGACGAGGCCTGCCGGCAGGTGGTGGCGGCGCAGGGCATCACGGCCGGCTATGTCCGCCCGATCGCCTGGCGCGGCGCCGAGATGATGGGCGTGTCGGCGCAGCAGACGAAGATCCACCTCGCCATCGCCACCTGGGAATGGCCGCAGTATTTCGCCGACCGCATGGCCGGCATCCGTATGATGTGGGCGCCCTGGCGCCGCCCGGACCCGGCGACGGTGCCGTGCAAGACCAAGGCGGCGGGGCTGTACATGATCTGCACCCTGTCGAAGCATGCGGCGGAGAAGCAGGGCTATGCCGACGGCCTGATGCTCGACTATCGCGGGCTGATCGCCGAGGCGACCGGGGCCAACATCTTCCTGGTGATGGACGGCAAGCTGCATACGCCGACGCCGGACTGCTTCCTGGACGGCATCACGCGGCGGACCGTCATCGCGCTGGCGAAGCGGCGCGGCATCGAGGTGGTGGAGCGGGCGATCCGGCCCGAGGAACTGGCGCAGGCGAGCGAGGTGTTCCTGACCGGCTCGGCCGTGGAGGTGACGCCGGTGCGCGAGATCGGCGAATACCGCTTCACGCCGGGCGCGCTTACCGAGACCCTGCTGAACGACTACGACGCCGAGGTCCGGCGCGAAGTGCCGGTGACGCTGAACGCCGCCTGAGGCTGAACGCCGCCTGAGGACGAACCGGCGCCGGTCCCGCACAAGGGGCCGGCGCCGCCGGCTTCACATCTTCTTGTACATGACATGCGCCCGCTTCGTCAGGAACGGGCGGATCTTGGTGAGCCATTCGCCGGTGTTGGACTGCTTCTTCCAGGCGTCCGTCTTGGGCAGGTCCGGCGAGTCGAGCTCGTAGGTGGCGCAATAGCGCGCCATGCCCTCGGCATCGCCGTCCAGCCATTCCACCTTGTAGCGCGTGATCTTGCCGACGCCCGGCACCTTGGCGAGGAGGGGGATATGCTCCTCGTCGTACAGGCGGTTGAATTCGGGCTCCAGCTCGTTGGGCACGTCGACCAGCGCGACGTAGAGATAGTCGGCCATGGGTTTCCTCCGTGTTTTCGTGTCGATGCCGGCTAAAGAATGCGGCGGTACATGATGTATTCGTGGTGGGTGAGCGACGGCCGGACCTTGTTCAGCCAGTCGGGCGAGGCCGTCGCCTTCCATTCCGGGCCGTATTTGAGCTCGGGATTGTCGATCTCGTAGATCGCGGCGTAGCGCGAGTAGTTCTTGAGGCTCGTTTCCTCGACCTTGTAGCGCGCCGCCGCATGCACGCCCTCCACCGCCAGCATCTTCGGGACGTGGTCGGTATTGTAGAGGCGGTTGAACTCCGCCTCGGAATCGTTCGGCACGTCCAGCAGCGCGACATAGAGATAGTCGGCCTTGGCAGCGCTGGCGGCCGGCGGGTTGAAGATGCGCCGGTAGAAGATATGGTCGCGGTGGGTCAGCGCCGGCCGGACGGTGTTCACCCAGTCGGGCGAGGCCGTCGCCTTCCATTCCGGGCTCTGCCGCAGGCCGGGATGGTCGATGTCGTAGGTCGCGGCGTAACGCGGATAGTTCTTCAGGGTCGTGTCCACGACCTTGTAGCGCCGCGCCGAATGCACCCCCGGCACCGCCGCCATCTTGGGGATGTGGTCGGTGTCGTAGAAGCGGTTGAATGCCGCCTCGAAATCGTCCGGCACGTCGAGCAGGGCGATGAAAACGTAGTCGGACATCTTTCCTCCACTTTGTCTTTCTTATCGGTGCATCGGGCCGCCGGCGGCGGCGTCACTCTTTCCCGGGCGGGCCCCAGCGGGCGGCGGCCTCGTCGTCGCTGCTCCGCGCATCGACCCAGTGGCCGGTCCCGTCGGGTGTCTCTTCCAGCTTCCAGAACGGCGCCTTGGTCTTGAGCCAGTCGATCAGGAAGCGGCAGGCATCGAAGGCCGCGTCGCGATGCGCGCTTGCCGCGGCGACCAGCACGATGCGGTCGCCCGGCTCCAGCCGGCCGTAGCGGTGGATGATGAGCGTGGCCTGCAGCGGCCAGCGCGCCCGCGCCTCGGCCTCGATCTCGCCGAGCAATTTCTCGGTCATGCCCGGATAGTGTTCCAGCGTCATGGCCGAGACGGCCGCGTCGGCGCCGGCATCCGAAACCATGTCGCGGACGAGGCCGACGAAGCTGGTCAGCCCGCCGATGCCGCGGTCGCCGGCGACCAGCCGGTCGAGCTCGGTGCCGACGTCGAAATCCTCGCGCTGGACACGGATCGTCACGGGTCAGCCCCCGGTCATCGGCGGGAAGATGGCGACCTCGTCGCCGGCCCGGACGGCCGTGGCGCCATCGGCGAAGCTTTGGTTCACGGCCACGCGGATGGCGCGGGTATCGGCGAGCGCCGTCTGCCATTCCGGTCCCCGGCCGCGCAGCCAGTCGAGCAGCGAAGCCACATCCGTCACCCCGGCCGGCGGCGCCACCGTCTCTTCGCCGGTCCCCAGGCGCTGCCGGAGCCAGGCGAAATACAGCAGCTTCATGGCATCACCTCGCTGAACGGAATGAACTGGACCGTCATTCCCGCCTCAAGATGGTCCAGCGCCTCGGGCAAGTCCACCAGACCGTCGGCACCGACCAGCGAGGACAGGATGCCGGAGCCGGCGCGGCCATGCCGCTCGGCGACAAGTCCCGTATCGCTGTCGGTGCGCAGGCGTGCCCGCAGAAACTCGCGCCGCCCGGGTGCCTTTCGATGCGCGAATCCGGCGCGGACGGGATAGCGCCGGAACGCGATATCGGTCTGTCCCGACAGCCGCAGGACCAGCGGCCGGGCGATCAGCATGAAGGTCACCATGACCGCCACGGGGTTGCCGGGCAGGCCGGCAAAGGGCACGGCACCGCCGGAAGCCCGCCGGACCCGGCCCAACGCGACGGGCCGTCCCGGCTTGATCGCCAGCCGCCAGAACCGCAGCGCGCCCAGGGTCTCGACCGCAGCCTTGACGTGATCCTCCTCACCCTCGGACATGCCGCCCGAACTGACCAGAAGGTCGTGATCCTCGGCGGCGGCGGCCAGGGCGTCGCGGATGGCCGCCTCGCGGTCGGGCAGGATGCCGAGATCGGTGGCCGCACAGCCGAGCCGCCGAAGCGCCGCGAGCAGGGCAAAGCGATTGGAATCGTAGATGGTGCCGGGATCGAGCGGCTGCCCCGGCTCGCGCACCTCGTCCCCGGTCGAGAACACGGCGACGCGAAGCGGACGGTAGACCCGAAGGCTCGTCCGTCCGACCGACGCCGCAATGCCGATGGCCGGCGCGTCGAGCCGCGTCCCGGCATGCAGGGCAGCCTGCCCCTGACGCAGGTCCTCGCCGGCGGACCGGCGGTTCGCGCCGCGCTTCAACCCGGCGGGCAGCAGAACGGTGTCGCCCTCGACGCGGCAATCCTCCTGCATCATCACGCTGTCGGGGCCGGGGCCGCCCCCGGCGCCGCCGGGCATGGCGGCGCCGGTGAATATCCGCACCGCCGTTCCGCGGCGGGCAGGCCCGTCGAGCGGATGGCCCGCCGCGGCGCGGCCGACGACCGGCAGCCGGGTTTCGCCCGCGGGCGCGAGATCGTCGACATAGAGGGCATATCCGTCGACCGCGGCGTTGTCGTGCGGCGGCACCGGAAAGGGCGCGACGACATCCTCTGCCAGCACGCAGCCCGCGGCCGCCGGCAGCGGCAGGTCCTCGATCCCGCAGACCGGGACGATCCGCTCGGCCAGCAGTGCCAGCGCCTGGTCCACCGTCAGCAGGTCGCCCGAAAAGGCAAAGCAGTCGTCGCTAAGCGGC
>JBFWNZ010000335.1:0-4265 GCA_050250795.1 Alphaproteobacteria bacterium
CTGCCGCCGCCGGCCCCGATGGTGTGGATGTCGAGCGTGCGCGCCCGCACCGGCATGCCGGCCATCTCGCGCTGGTTCTTCTTCGCCGGTTCGCCCTCGCGGATCAGGCACACATCGGTCGAGGTCCCGCCCATGTCGAAGGCGATCAGGTTGTGGATGCCGACCCGCTTGCCGAGCCCGGCCGTCGCGATTACGCCGCCGGCCGGGCCGGAGAACAGCGTATTGACCGGCAGCCGGCGCACCGCATCGGTCGACACCGCACCGCCGTTCGACTGCATCACCCGCGGCGGATTCTCGATGCCGAGATTGCGGCAACCCTCCTCGAAGCCCTGCAGGTAGCGGTCCATGACCGGCAGCAGGCTGGCATTCATCGAGGTGGTCGCGAAGCGCTCATACTCGCGGAACTCCGCCAGCACCTCATGCGAGGTGCAGACATAGGCCTCGGGCCAGTGCTGCTTCACCAATTCCTTAGCGCGGGCCTCATGCGCCGGATTGGCGTAGGAATGCAGGAAGCAGATCGCGACCGCCTGGACCTTCTTGGCCTTCAGCGTCTCGACCGCCGCCTTTACCCCCGCCTCGTCCAGCGGCACCACCTCGGCGCCGTCCTCGGCCGTGCGCTCGGCGATCTCCAGCCGCGCGTCGCGACGCGCCGGGGGCGTCGGCTTGGGCACGTCGAGATTGAAGAAATGCGGCCGCCGCTGGCGCGCGATCTCGATCACGTCGCGGAAGCCCTCGGTGGTCAGCATGCCGGTGGGCGAGACCTTGCCCTCCAGCACCGCATTGGTCGCGACCGTCGTGCCGTGGCCGACGAAGCCGACCCGCTCCACCCCCAGCCCGGCCTCGGCCAGAACCGCCTCGATGCCGTCCAGGATCGCCCGCGAAGGGTCGTCATTGGTGCTGGGCAGCTTGTAATAGGCATAGGCGCCGTCGGCCATATCGACCAGCACCAGATCGGTGAAGGTGCCGCCGGTATCGATGCCGATCCAGACCGAGCGCCCTTCGCCGCGTTTCGCCTGTGTCATGCTGTGCCTCGTACTCCATTGGTCATTCCCGCGAACGCGGGAATCCAGGGCGACACGCGCCGTGCCGCTCGCCCTGGATTCCGGCTCTCCGCTACGCTGCGGCCGGAATGACGGGCTATTTGAGGGCTACTCTGCGGCCGCGCGGGCGCGTGCCGGCTCGGCCGGCAACGCCGGCATGTCGCGCAGCAGGCTGCCATGCGCCGTCAGGCCGGGGTCGATGCCGAGATGCGTGTAGGCTTCCCAGATCGAGGCCTGGTTGGCGGAGATCACCGGCTTGCCGGTGTCGCGCTCCAGCATGTCCACCACCTCCAGCGCCCGGACCTGGGTGCAGGAGATGAACACCGCCTCGGCGTCGTCGCGGGCCGCCTCGCGCGCCTTCTGGTACACATCGGAGGGCTGGATCTTCGCATGGTCGTACATGTCCAGCATGTCGAAGGTCTGGAGCCGCGCCACCGTGATGCCGAAGGCGTTGAGGAAGGCCGTCAGCCGCTCGTTGGTGAGCTGGACATAGGGCGTAACCACCGAGACGCTTTTGATGCCGCGGGCGCGCAGTGCGTTCGCCGCCGCGCCGGCCGTGGCGACGACCGGGCATTTCGCGATGTCGCCCAGCGTCTTGCGGATGCGGGTCTCGAAGTCCGGCCCCTCGAAGAAGCTGCCGCTGGTGCAACCGTACATCACGACATGCGGCTCGGTCTGCGCCACCAGCCGGCAGGCGTCGACGCTGGTGTTCTCCATGTTGCGCAGCGCGTCGGGATGGCCCTCGCGCGGGGTCGCGATGCGTGCGGTGTGGACGGTCACGCCGGCCGGCGCGGTGCGCCATACCTCCGGCTCCATCGTGGTGTTGATCGACGGGACCAGAAGCCCGATCCGGGCGCGCCAGCCATGCATCAGTCGTCTCCTCGAAAGCGGTCTTGCGGGCCGATTGGGGAAATGTCCGGACAGGATAGCCCCGCCCGCCGAGGGATGGAAGGGCCGCGGCTTCCCGCAATGCGGGCAAGCCACTATCATCGCGGCAACGACAAAGAAGGATGGGAGGGACGAGGCATGGCATCGCTCAGCCGCAAGCTGGCCGCATGGGTCGCGGAACTGCGCTACGAGGATTTGCCGGACGCGGTGGTGGACCGCGCCAAGGGCGTGACGCTTCAGGGCCTGGGCTCCGCCCTGATCGGCCATGCCATGCCCGAGGCCCAGCAGGCCGAGGCGATGATGCGCGAGGAAGAGGCCGGCGGCGGCGGGGCCGCCACCTGCCTCGTCAGCGGCACCAGGCTGACCCGCGCCGGCGCCGCGCTGGTCAACGCCGAGAGCATGTTCGCCGGCGGCAAGTGGGATACCTTCCGCATGCTGACCCATCCCGGCTGCGCCATCCTGCCTGCCGCGCTGGTCGCGGCAGAGACGACGGGCGCGTCGGGCCGCGACTACCTGACCGCGGTCGCGGCGGGCTATGAGGTGATGGAGCGGATGGCCGCCGACTTCATCCCGACAGTGATGTCGCGCGGTTTCCATTCCGGCCCGGTGTTCGGAATCTTCGGCGCCGCCATCGCCGCCGCCAAGATCATGAAACTGGATGCCAGCCAGGTGCATGGCGCCATCGCGCAATGCGTGAACCTGGCCAGCGGCAATCTGGAGGGTGCGCGCAGCGGCGGGCGCGGCCTGCGCGAGGGCGGCGCGGTGCGCAACGCGCTGCTGGCCGTCGCCATGGCACGGCACGGCGCACCGGGCGGCGAGACGGTGCTGGAGGGCGAGGCCGGCTTCTATCATTCCTACACCGGCAACAACGAGGGGCGGCTGGTCTACAGCTTTACCGCCGACCGCCGCGCCAGCCTGGACAAGATCGCCGAGGGCCTGGGCCGCGATTGGATGTTTCTGGAAACGTTATATCGCATCTATTCGACGCCCGGCTTCAACATCGCCCATATCGACGTCACCGCGGCGATGTGCGCGGAGCACGGCATAAAGCACACGGATATCGACCGGATCGAGGCGGTGGTGAACTGGCTGGAAACCGAATATCCCAGCCCTGCCTTCCCCTCGCGCAGCCGCGACCCGAAGCCGGACAGCCCGCATTACTACGCCGCCTATGCGGCGGTGACGGGCGGCTTTCCGATCCTGAAGAATGTCGAGCGCAAGATCGGCGAGCCCGACCCCGCGGCGGTGCTGGACCTGATGCACCGCGTGACCATCGTGCCGTCGCACCGCCATACCCTGTTCGGCCCCCGCATCGCGATCCACCTCAAGGACGGGCGGACCGTGACCAAGGCCGCGACAGGCCGCGAGTTCATCTGGGATTTCGATGGGTTGGTGAACCGCATCAAGGGCATCGCTCCGGGCCTGCCGATCCCGGCCAGCCAGTACGAAGCGCTGGTCGCGGCCTGCCGGGGACTGGATAGCCTTACGCGGACCGATGAATTGATCGGGCTGACGATTCGGCCCAACGAATCAGATTCGTAAAGCGACTAATCATGCAAACAATTGAAATTGGAGACATTCCCACATGGCTGGCCACCGCAATATCTATAATTGCCTTATTTTTTGCTGTGCGAGCAGCAGTGAAATCTCAAAAATTTCAACAGAATCAACATTATTTGGAGAGAAGAATTTGGATAGATCAGTATTTTTCATCGGTTAGAGTATGGGCCGATCAGGTATGCTGTGCTATATCCGAAGCCATTCATATTGCGGAACATCCGCTTCTAGAGAGCGAACGAAAGCTTGACGTACTAATTCGCCTCAGCGCCTTCATTGATACAGGGCGCTGGTATTTCCCCAATGTCATGCCAGATCAATACGGCATCAATAAAGATCCTGCCTATCGAGGAATACGGCAAGATGTACTCGATGCCATTATTGACGCATACGACTGCTTAAAATCGGATAATGCCAACAAGATTGAAGAATGAGTAAACGCTCAGCGCCGCTTTGTAAGCTGCGTTCAGGAAAGGCTAGACCCCGCAAATCGTAATAATGAAATCGAGAAAATCCTTGAAGAATTTAAACGGTCTTATAATCTAAGACATCCAACATAATGCACTCGACGATAGTTCGAGAATATGTAAATATTCGAGGTATTGGTTAAGAAACGCAGTCAAAATACATGCTTTTTGTGCCATTCTTAATCCAGCGAGCTTTCCGATTATACTTCTGACAGTGCGCATCGGCTATTGCGAACACCTCGTCATTTGAATGCCATCTCCAAAGATTAGAAACTATCACACTGCGATCATTGCCAGAAACTTCTGGCGGGTT
>JBFWNZ010000336.1:0-4208 GCA_050250795.1 Alphaproteobacteria bacterium
CCGTCTGCCCGACCGGCGCGTCCTACAAGCGCGAGGAGGACGGCATCGTCCTCGTCAACGCCGACACCTGCATCGGCTGCAAGCTGTGCTCCTGGGCCTGTCCCTACGGCGCGCGCGAGTATGACGTGGACGAGGGCGTGATGAAGAAATGCACGCTCTGCGTCGACAAGATCTACAACGAGAACCTGGACGAGCAGAGCCGGGTGCCGGCCTGCGTCTCGACCTGTCCGGCCGGGGCGCGGCATTTCGGCGACCTGGGCGATCCCGGTTCGGACGTATCGATCCTGGTCGCCGCGCGCGGCGGCTACGACCTGATGCCCGAGCAGGATTGCCGGCCGACCAACAAGTACCTGCCGCCGCGGCCGCCCAAGCGGAACGCCGCGGCGATCGGCGCACCCTCGGCCCTGGAGGCCAAGGTGGATGGCGGCGACAACGCCTTCCTGCGCTGGGTCGACAAGCTTCTTTCGCGTTGAGGACCGGCCGATGCATCCAGCTTTTTCCGTCATCTTCTTCACCACGGCGTCGGGCGCCGGCTACGGCCTGCTGTTCCTGATGGGGCTGCTGTCGCTGGCCGGCCTGCTGCCGCCGGACCGGATGTTCGGCCTTGCCGGCTTCGCCGTCGCGCTCGGCCTCGTCACCGCCGGGCTGCTCTCCTCCACCTTCCATCTCGGTCATCCCGAACGGGCCTGGCGGGCACTCAGCCAGTGGCGTTCCTCCTGGCTCAGCCGCGAGGGCGTGGCCTCGATCCTCACCTATCTGCCGGTGCTGGCCTTCGCCTTCGGCTGGGTGTTCCGGGGCGAGACCGGCGGCATCTGGGCGCTGCTGGGGCTGGTCTCCGCGGCGGCCTGCGTCGCAACCGTCTATTGCACCGCGATGATCTACGGGTCGCTGCGCACCATCCATGCCTGGAGCAACCGGCTGGTGCCGCCCGGCTATCTGCTGCTGGGGCTGTTCAGCGGCGCGCTGCTGCTGAACATGCTGGCGCATCTGTTCGGCGCCGCGCATCCCGTGCTCGACTGGATTACCATCCTGTCCGCCATCGCCGCCTGGTTCGCCAAGGCCGCCTATTGGCGCTTCATCGACGACCGGCCGGGCATCAGCACCGCCGAATCCGCGACCGGCCTCAAGGGGCCGGTGCGGCTGCTGGAAAGCCCGCACACCCAGGACAACTACCTGCTGCGCGAGATGGGCTACCGCGTCGCCCGCAAGCATGCGGCGAAGCTTCGCATCGTTGCCGCGGTCGCGGGCTTCCTGCTGCCGATGCTGCTCACCCTGCTGGCCTTCTTCGCCGGCAACGGGACGGCGGGCTGGCTGTCGGTGCCGGCCGCGCTGCTGGGCCTGCTCGGCATCCTGGTCGAGCGCTGGCTGTTCTTCGCCGAGGCGAAGCATGCCGTCACGCTGTATTATGGCGCGGCGGCGGCCTGATCTAGGCCTGCTCCGACCGCCTCATCCTGAGCCTGACGAAGGATAAGGCCGGCACGAACCGCCGAACCGCTCATGCTTCGTCAGGCTCAGCATGAGGGGATGGACGTGCCGTCGACGTGATGAACGAGACCCGGACCCTCGACACCAAGGGGCTGAACTGCCCGCTGCCGGTACTCAAGACGCGCAAGGCCCTGCGCACCGTGCCGGTCGGCGAAACCCTGACGGTCGAGGCGACGGACCCTGCGTCCTATATCGATTTCCGCCATTTCTGCGAGACCGCCGGCCATGAACTGGTCGATGCCAGCGAAGCCGGCGGCGTCTTCACCTATGTGATCCGGCGGGGCGCCTGAGCCCCGGCCGCCCGGTCAGGACGGAAGAATCAGGATCGCGCGGAAATCGTTGACGTTGGTCAGCGTCGGCCCGGTGACGACCAGACTGCCGGCCGCCGCGAAGAAGCCGTAGCCGTCATTGTCGGCGAGCGACGCCTTGGCATCGGTCCCGGCGGATGCGGCCCGCGCCAGGGTTCCGGGGTCGAGCAGCGCGCCGGCATTGTCCTCCGTCCCGTCGATGCCGTCGGTATCGGCCGCGAGGGCGAAGATGCCGGGTGCGCCCTCCAGCGCCACACCCAAGGCAAGCAGGAATTCCACGTTGCGGCCGCCGCGCCCCTGCCCGCGCAGGGTAACGGTGGTCTCGCCGCCCGAGAGCAGCACGGCGGGCGCCGCTGCCGGCTGGCCGTGGCGCGCGACCTGCCGGGCGATGCCGGCCATGACGCGCGCCACCTCGCGGGCCTCGCCCTCGATGGCGTCGCCCAGGATCACCGGCTCGATTCCGGCCGCGCGGGCGACATGCGCCGCCGCGTCCAACGCCATCTGCGGCGAGGCGACCATGACCGTCTCCGCCCCCGCAAGACGCGGGTCGCCGGGCTTCGGCGTCTCCTCCGCAGCGGCACGCAGATGCCCGAGGGCCGCCGCCGGCTCCGCAATGCCGTACTTGCCGAGGATCGCCAACGCGTCGGCAAAGGTCGTCGGATCGGGAACCGTGGGACCGGAGGCGATCACCGCCGGATCGTCGCCGGGCACGTCCGAGATCGTCAGCGTGACGATGCGCGCCGGCGCGGCCGCCGCGGCCAGCCGCCCGCCCTTGATCCCGGAGAGATGCTTGCGCACGCAGTTCATCTCCGAGATCGTCGCGCCGGAGCGCAGCAGCGCACGGTTCACGGCCTGCTTGTCGGCAAGCGTCAGTCCCGGTGCCGGCATCGGCAGCAGCGCCGAGCCGCCGCCCGAGATCAGGCACAGCACAAGATCGTCGGGCCCCGCCTCCCCCGCCAGCGCCAGGATGCGCCGTGCCGCGTCGGCGCCGGCATCGTCGGGCACCGGATGGGCCGCCTCGACGATCTCGATCCGCTCGCAGGGCACGGCATAGCCGTATCGGGTGACGACCAGCCCCGAAAGCGGCCCGGTCCAGGCCCGCTCCACCGCCCGCGCCATCGCGGCCGAGGCCTTGCCCGCGCCGATGACGATGGTGCGGCCGCGCGGCGGTTCCGGCAGATGCAGCGGCACGCAGAGGGCGGGATCGGCCGCCGCCACCGCCGCGTCGAACATGCGGCGCAGCAAGGCGGCCGGGTCGATCCCGGCATTCGGGCGCTGGGGCGGCGGCGCGGACTGCATCGCGCCGACTCTAGCCGCGACCGCCGGGCAGCGGAAGGCTGCCCTTTGTGGCATGCTCGGCGGCGATCCAGAAGGAGTCCCGCCCATGCCGCCGCAAGACCTGCTCGACATCGCGCCCGAGGTGGCCGACGCCCTGGCCGCCGGACAGGCGACGGTGGCGCTGGAATCGACGGTGATCGCACATGGCCTGCCCTATCCCGCCAATGTCGAGACCACCCAGGCGATGCTGGCGGCGGTCCGGGCGGCGGGTGCCGTGCCGGCGCTGATCGCCATCGCCGAAGGACGAATCCGGGTCGGCGCCGGTGACACGCTGCTGGAACGGCTGGCGGCGGCGCCAGAGGTCGCGAAGGTGAGCCGCGCCGACCTGGCGCCGGTTCTGGCGGGCGGCGGGCTGGGCGCAACGACCGTGGCGGGCACCATGATCTGTGCCGCCCTGGCCGGCATCCGGGTGTTCGCGACGGGCGGCATCGGCGGCGTGCATCGCGACGCCCAGGCGACGATGGATGTGTCCGCCGACCTGCACGAACTGGCGCGCACGCCGGTCGCGGTGGTGTGCAGCGGCGCCAAGTCGATCCTCGACCTTCCGGCGACGCTGGAAGTGCTGGAGACGCTGGGCGTGCCGGTCATCGGCTACGGCACCGACCGCTTCCCCGCCTTCTATCAGCAGGCGACCGACCTGCCCCTGCGGGCGCGGGCGGACGGACCGGCAGAGGCGGCGGCGATGCTGGCGGCGCAGCGGCAACTGGGGATGGGCGGCGCCCTGGTCGCCGTGCCGGTTCCGGCGGCCCATGCCCTGCCGACCGAGACGGTGGAGACCTGGACCAAGCTGGCGGTGCATGAAGCGGCGACCGCCGGCATCCGCGGCGGGGCGCTGACCCCCTATCTGCTGCGGCGGGTGGCGGCGCTGAGCGGCGGCCAGACGCTGGGCGCCAACCGGGCGCTGCTGGTCAACAATGCGCGCGTCGCGGGCGAGATTGCCGCGGCGCTGGCGATCCAGGGCCGGCCGTAGCGCGTATATCCGGGCATTGCCTGTCGAACGGGCCCGCCGAACAAGGATGCCGCATGCCGCCGATCATCGTCTGGTTCCGACGCGACCTGCGGCTTGCGGACAATCCC
>JBFWNZ010000337.1:0-4168 GCA_050250795.1 Alphaproteobacteria bacterium
CAGCGGCCCGCCGCCGATGCCCGTTCTGAAATCCGCCATCGACACCCGCTCACCGGCCTTTCGCGACAATGCGACGGCCATGCGGGCGCTGGTCGGCGACCTGAACGACCGCATCGCGCGGGTGCGCGAGGGCGGCGGCCCCAGCGCGCGCGACAAGCATCTCGCCCGCGGCAAGCTGCTGCCGCGCGACCGCATCCGGACCCTGCTCGACCCTGGCTCGCCCTTCCTGGAACTGTCCCAGCTTGCGGCCGAGGACGTATACGACGACCGCATCCCGTCCGCCGGCATCGTCACCGGCATCGGCCGGGTGTCCGGGCTCGAATGCGTCATCGTCTGCAACGACGCCACGGTGAAGGGCGGCACCTATTATCCGCTGACGGTGAAAAAGCACCTGCGCGCGCAGGAGATTGCGGCCCAGAACAACCTGCCTTGCGTCTATCTGGTCGATTCCGGCGGCGCCAACCTGCCGAACCAGGACGAGGTCTTCCCCGACAAAGAGCATTTCGGCCGCATCTTCTACAATCAGGCCAACATGTCGGCGGCCGGCATCCCGCAGATCGCGGTCGTCATGGGCTCCTGCACCGCCGGCGGCGCCTACGTCCCCGCCATGTCGGACGAGGCGGTGATCGTCCGCAACCAAGGCACCATCTTCCTCGGCGGCCCGCCGCTGGTGAAAGCCGCCACCGGCGAGGAGGTCTCGGCCGAGGAACTGGGCGGTGCCGACGTCCATTCGCGCATCTCGGGCGTCACCGACCATTACGCCCAGAACGACGCGCATGCGCTGGCCATCTGCCGCGGCATCGTCGCCAACCTCAACCGCCGTAAGCCCGGCGGTCTGGACCTGGCACCACCGCGCGAGCCGCTATACGCGGCGGATGAACTTTACGGCGTCGTGCCGACCGACATCCGCCAACCCTACGACATGCGCGAGGTGATCGCCCGCGTGGTCGACGGCAGCGAGTTCGACGAGTTCAAGGCGCTCTACGGCACCACGCTGGTCACCGGCTTCGCGCGGCTGCACGGCTATCCCGTCGGCATCCTGGCCAACAACGGCATCCTGTTCTCCGAATCCGCGCAGAAGGGTGCGCATTTCGTCGAACTTTGCTGCCAGCGCGGCATTCCGCTGATCTTCCTCCAGAACATCATGGGCTTCATGGTCGGCCGGAAATACGAGGCCGGCGGCATCGCCAAGGACGGCGCCAAGATGGTGATGGCCGTTGCCTGCGCGAAGGTGCCGAAATTCACGGTCATCCTCGGCGGCTCGTTCGGGGCCGGCAATTACGGCATGTGCGGACGCGCCTACGGCCCCCGCTTCCTGTGGACCTGGCCGAACGCCCGCATTTCCGTCATGGGCGGCGAGCAGGCGGCCAACGTGCTGGCACAGGTGCGGCGCGACGGCATGGCCGCCCGCGGCGAAACCTGGCCGGGCGAGCAGGAAGAGGCCTTCAAGGCGCCGATACGCGCCCAGTACGAGACCCAGGGCCATCCCTACTATGCCAGCGCGCGTCTCTGGGACGATGGCATCGTCGACCCGGCAGAGACGCGGACCGTGCTGGCTCTCGGCCTGTCCGCCGCCCTCAACGCGCCCATCGAACCGACCCGCTTCGGCGTGTTCCGGATGTAGCGGTCCCCGGTTGCGACCGGGTGACGCAAGGGGCAGCATCCGAGAGCGACATGGGATTACAGTGGCGCCATGTCGATCGGCGGCCGCCATCGGGCGGCCCGCCGGGATAAGAACGAACGAGTACCGGGAGGACCGAATGACGGAGCCCATGCTGCTCTGCGAGACCGATGCGCGCGGCGTCGCCACGGTGACGCTGAACCGGCCGCAGATCCACAACGCCTTCGACGACCGGCTGATCGCCGAATTGCACCGGACCTTCGACGGGCTACGCGGCGATGCACGCGTGCGGGCGGTAATCGTCACCGGTGCGGGCAAAAGCTTCTCGGCCGGCGCCGATCTCAACTGGATGCAGCGGATGGCCGGATACAGCGAGGCGGAGAACTTCGCCGACGCGCTGACCATGACCGAGATGTTCAACGCGCTGAACACGCTGCCCATGCCGACAATCGCCAGGGTCCAGGGTTCCGCCTTCGCCGGCGCGACCGGACTGATCGCCGCGGCCGATGTCGCCATCGCCGCCGACCATGCCCAGTTCGCCATCACCGAGACGCGCATCGGCCTGATCCCCGGCGCCATCAGCCCCTATCTGTTGGCCGCCATCGGCGCGCGCGCCGCGCGCCGCTACTTCCTGACCGCGGAGCGATTCGATGCCGCCGAGGCGATGCGGATCGGTCTCGTGCATGCCGCCGTGCCGGCGGCGGATCTGGATGCGACGGTCGAGGCGGTTGTCGGCCATGCGCTCCAGAACGGCCCGGACGCCATCAAGGCCTGCAAGGCGTTGATCCGCGACGTGAACGGCCCCATCGACGAGAGCGTCCGCCGCGACACGGCCGGCCGCATCGCCCGTATCCGTGCGACGCCGGAGGGGCGCGAGGGCATTGCCTCCTTCCTGGAGAAGCGCAAGCCCGCCTGGGTCGCAGCGTGAGGGAGAGGACAGAGATGAGCGAACCCGTCGTCCTGACCGAAGTCGATGCCCGCGGCGTCGGCACCGTCACCCTCAACCGGCCGGAGGTGAACAATGCCTATAACGGCGATGTCATCCTTGGCCTGATCGACGCCTTCGGCCGCCTCGCCGCCGACGATGCCTGCCGCATCGTCGTGCTGCGCGGCAACGGCCGGCATTTCCAGGCCGGTGCCGATCTCGGCTGGCTCAAGGCCGTCTCCGGCCAGTCTCCGGCGGAGAACGACCAGGTCTCGCGCAACACCACCAACGCCTGCCGCGGCCTCAACGAGTTCCCGAAACCGACAGTGGCGCTCGTGCAGGGCGGCTGCTTCGGCGGCGGAACCGGCATCATCGCCTCCTGCGATATCGTGATCGCCAGCGAGGACGCGCTGTTCTCCATCGCCGAGGTGCGCTGGGGCGTGCATCCCGGACCGATCGTCCCGCAGCTCAACGCCGCGATGGGCGCGCACAATGTGCGCCGCTACGCCATGTCCGGCGAGCGCTTCGGCGCGGCCGAGGCTATGACGATGGGGCTCGTCCATATGGTCTGCCCCAAGGGCGGGCTGGATGCGGCGGCGGCCCCTGTCGTCGATACCCTGCTGGCGAACGGGCCCGAGGCGATGCGCGCCTGCAAGGCCCTCATCCTCGATGTCGGGAAACTGCGGATATCGGATGCGGAGGCCGAGGAACTGGCGCTGTCGCATTCCGCGAAGCGCCAGACCGACGAGGCGGCAGAGGGCTTCGCCAGCTTCGTGCAGAAACGTAATCCCTCCTGGTATCCCGGCTGAAGGAGCGCGGCGCCATGACGACGACCCTGCTGGAAGCGCGCGACGCACGCGGCATCGCCACGCTCACCCTGAACCGGCCGGACAAGTATAACGCCCTCAACCCGCCGCTGATCGAGGCGCTGAACGCCGCGCTCGCCCGCGCCGCCGGCGACCCGGCCGTCCGCGTGGTCGTGATCGCCGGCGCGGGGGACATGTTCTGCGCCGGTGCCGATGTCGGCTACCTCAAGGAGGCCGGCGCGCAGGTGGCGGCGGACAACCGGGCCGGCTCGCGGGTCTATTCGCGCACCACCGAACTGATCCGCGGCATGGGCAAGCCGGTGATCGCGCGCGTCCAGCGTGGCGCCTATGGCGGCGGCGTGACCCTGGTCGCGGCATGCGACATCGTGGTAGCGGACGACGCGGTGCGTTTCGCCATCACCGAGACCAAATTCGGGCTCACCCCGTCGATCATGCTGCCCTATCTGATCGGGCGGATGGGCCAGCGCCAGGCGCGGCGCTGGTGCCTGACCGCCGAGCGGATGGCCGCGGCGGAGGCCCTGCGCATCGGGCTCGTCGACATCCTCGCCCCCGCGGCCGACCTCGACGCCGCGGTAGCCAGGCTCGCCGACGCGCTGCTGATGAACGCACCCGGCGCCATCGCCGTCACCAAGGACTGGATGAACCGCCTCGCCCGGCCGGCCGCCGATGAGGCGACGGTGGCGCGCACCGTCGAGGCCTTCGCGGATGGACGCGCCAGCGACGAAGCCAAGGAGGGCACGCGCGCCTTTCTGGAAAAGCGCAAACCCGCCTGGGCCGTCGCATAAATCAGAAGGA
>JBFWNZ010000338.1:0-4150 GCA_050250795.1 Alphaproteobacteria bacterium
GCTGACCCGTACCTCGGAAACGGTGATCGAACGCCCGGCCAGCGCCGGATCGCGCAGATCGCCGCGCCCAAGCAGGTCGGCCAGCAAGTGGCGCAATTCCTCACCGACGCGCAGCTGGCGGACCGATGGTTCCCTGTTTCGTGACATCGCACTCTCGCACTGCCGCCGTGGCTGGCGGCCCGGCCGGCGGGCCGGCGCCGCTCCCCTACAGGGAGCGCGCCACCGCCTCGACCTCGAAGCATTCGACGACGTCGCCTTCCTTGATGTCGTCGTAGTTCTCGAAGGCCATGCCGCATTCGTAGCCCTGCTGGACTTCGCGGACATCGTCCTTGAACCGCTTCAGCTGCTTCAACGCGCCTTCGTAGATCACCACGTCGTCGCGCAGCAGGCGGACCTTGGCCCCGCGCTTCACCTCGCCCTGGGTGACCATGCAGCCCGCCACCTTGCCGACCTTGGTGATGCCGAAGACCTGCCGGATCTGGGCGTAGCCCAGGAAGGTCTCGCGCATCTCCGGCGCCAGCTTGCCCGCCAGCATCTGCTTCACGTCGTCGAGCACCTCATAGATGATCGAGTAGTAGCGGATATCGACATTGTCGCGGCGGGCCGCCTCGCGCGCCTGCGGGTTGGCGCGAACGTTGAAGCCGATGATGAAGCCGTTCGAGGCGCGGGCCAGGGTCACATCGGATTCGGTGATGCCGCCGACGGCCCCGTGCAGGACCCGCACCTTCACCTCGTCCGTCGACATCTGCTCCAGCGCGCCGACGATGGCTTCGACCGAGCCCTGCACGTCGCCCTTGACCAGCACCGGCACCTCGGCCGCCGCGCCCGCCTTGATCTGGTCGAACATCTGCTCCAGCGACCCGCGGCCGGTGGAGGCGATGTTGACCTTGCGCTCCTGGCGGCGGCGATATTCGGACACATCGCGCGCACGCGCCTCGTCGGCAACGACGATGAAATCGTCGCCGGCGGCGGGCGTGCCCTGCATGCCGAGCACCTCGACCGGCATGGCCGGCCCGGCTTCCTGGATCGGCCGCCCCTTGTCGTCGACCAGCGCACGCACACGGCCCCATTCGGACCCGGCGATGAACACGTCGCCGACACGCAGCGTGCCGCTCTGGATCAGCACCGTCGCCACGGCGCCGCGGCCGCGCTCCAGCTTCGCCTCGACCACCGTGCCGCGGGCAGAGGTTGCAGGATTGGCGCGCAGCTCCAGGATTTCGGCCTGGAGAAGGATCGCCTCCTCCAGCTTGTCGAGATTGGTCTTCTTGATCGCGGACACTTCGACGTCCTGCACGTCGCCGCCCATCTGCTCCACCACGATCTCGTGATGCAGCAGATCCTGGCGGACGCGGTCGGGATTGGCGTCCGGGCGATCGATCTTGTTGATGGCCACGATCATCGGCACGCCTGCCGCCTTGGCATGGGCGATCGCCTCTGCCGTCTGCGGCTGCACGCCGTCATCCGCGGCCACGACCAGCACGACGATGTCCGTCACCTTGGCCCCGCGCGCGCGCATCTGGGTGAAGGCTGCATGGCCCGGCGTATCCAGGAAGGTGATGTGGCTGCCCGAAGACAGCGTCACCTGATAGGCGCCGATATGCTGGGTGATCCCGCCGGCCTCGCCCGCCGCCACGTCGGTGGAGCGGAGCGCATCGAGCAGCGAGGTCTTGCCGTGATCGACATGGCCCATGATGGTCACGACCGGCGCACGGGCGACGAGGTCGCCCTCTTCCTCCTGAACCGCCTCCAGGCCGATTTCGACATCGGACTCCGAGACGCGCCGGATACGGTGGCCGAATTCGGCGACCACCAGCTCGGCCGTATCGGCATCGATCGCCTGGTTGATCGTCGCCATCACGCCCAGCCGCATCAGGGTCTTCACGACCTCAGCGCCACGCTCGGCCATGCGGTTGGCCAGATCGGCCACGGTGATCGTTTCCGGCACCACCACGTCACGCACGATCTTTCCACCCCCTTCACGCCGAAGTTGTGCGTCGCGCTGACGCTGACGCTCGCGTTCGCGCGCCCGGCGCAGGGCGGCCATGCTCCGGCCCGCGCGGTCTTCCTCGCTGCCTTCGGCCGCATCGAGAGCCTGGCTGATGGTCAGCTTGCCGGTGCGACGGCGCGGCTCCTGGCGTGTCGTCCGGGGAACGGCCGCACGGCGCGGATCGGCGGCACCGCTGCCCCGCCCCGCCTTGCGGGCGGCCGCGCGCCCTTCCTCATCCTCTTCGGCATCGACCGGCGGCCGCGGCGCTTCGGCCGAAGCCGGGGCGCGGGCCGGGGCCGGCGCCGCTGCCGGTGCCTGCGCTTCGGCCGAGGGCTCGGCCTTGTCTGCGGTCTTCTGCTGCGCCGATTCCTCCGCCTGGCGGCGCGCGTCCGCCTCGCGCTCAAGACGCTCTTCTTCCTCGCGGATGCGTGCTTCCTCGGCCTCCTCCTGCCGCCGGCGCTCCTCATCCTGAGCGGCGCCCTGCAAGGCACGGATACGGCTGGCACGCTCTTCGTTCGTCAGGCCGCCCTTGGCCGCCGCCGGGGCCGGTGCGGGACGCTCGCTGCGGACCGGTGCCGGCGCCGCGGGCGGTGGCGTTTCCACCACCTCGGGCTCGCTGGCAACGGGCTGCATGCCGCCCGCATCGCCGCGCTCGAAGGTCCGCTTCTTCTTGACCTCGACCATCACGGTCTTGGAGCGGCCATGGCTGAAGCTCTGGCGGACCTGTCCGGTCTCGACCGTCTTCTTCAACTCCAGCCGGCCGGGCCGCCGCAGGGTCAGCTTGTTGTCCTGATCGTTCTGGCTCATCCCTACCCTCGCTGACCGGCGTTATCGCCGGCATCCCGAAATCCTGCGAGCCGCGCGGCCTCGATTTCGAGGCTGCGGCCGAGGCCGCCTTCCGCCACCGCCCCATGGACGGCATGTTCCCGCCCGAACACCGCGGCCAACTCCGCTGCGTCCAGGCACCGTACAACCGGCGTGTCGCCGGCCAATTCGGCCATCCGCCGCCGCCCCTCCGCACCCGCATCGCGGGCCAGCAGCAGCAGCGCCGGCATCCGACGGGAGCGGCCGTCGAAGCCCCGCTCCGTCACGGACCGCACCTTCTCCAACCCTGCGACCGCCTCGCCGGCACGCCGGGCCAGCGACAGCAATTCGCAGCACCGCCGCAACAGCAGCGCCTCGACGCGCGCCGCCAGATCCGGCGGCACCGCGACCGGGCGCCTTGCCGCCCGCGGGAACAGCTTGCGCGTCACGGCCCGTTCCAGGCTCGCACGGTCCGCCGTCACCCAGATGCCCCGGCCCGGCAACCGCCGCGCCAGATCGGGCACCAGCACGTCGTCGGGCCCCACGACGAACCGCAGCAATCCCTCGACCGCCACGCTCTCGCCGCTGGCAATGCAGCGGCGCAACGGCCCTGCCGACGCATCGTCATCCGGTTCGGATGCCTCGTCGTTCGGCCGTGTCATGGCGTCGACCTGCAACATGCCTCTTACCGTACCGCCGTTCCCGGATCGCTCAGGCCTCGGCGTCCGCCGCGTCCTGCTCGGCCGCGGCAGCAGCAGCGGCCCGCGCAGCCTCCACCTCTTCGGCCGTCACCCATCCCGCTGCGACGCGTGCGGCCATGATCATGGCGTTGGCGTCGTTCTCATTCAGGTCGAACTCGCGCAGATAGCCATCGCTCGACGCGGTGAGTTCGTCCGAGGCAAGACCGGCGAAATCGTCGACCGTCTTGATACCATTCTCGCCCAGCGCGACCAACATGGCCGGCGTCAGCCCTTCGATGGCGGCAAGCTCGTCGGCGACGCCCAGGCTCTTGCGCTGCTGCGTCAGGCGCTCGGACTCCGCCTCCAGGAAGTTGCGCGCCCGCGTCTGCAACTCGGTCGCCACATCCTCGTCGAACCCTTCGATTTCGGCCAGTTCGACGATCGGGACATAGGCGACTTCCTCGACCCGGGTGAAGCCTTCGGTCACCAGCAGATGGGCAATCACGTCGTCGATATCCAGCGCATCGATGAAGCGCTTGCTGCGATTCATGAACTCCTGCTGCCGCCGGTCGGATTCCTCCTCCTCGGTCAGGATGTCGATGTCCCAGCCGGTCAGCATCGAGGCCAGCCGCACATTCTGGCCGCGGCGGCCGATGGCGAGGCTCAACTGCTCGTCCGG
>JBFWNZ010000339.1:0-4146 GCA_050250795.1 Alphaproteobacteria bacterium
TGATCCAACGGTTCGAATGGCTATCTTGAGATCACTTCCGCGGCGGCGAGGCGGATCGGCCGCATGATCCTCCGCGCCTTCTACGACCTCGGCATCTGCACCGTCACCTTCGATTTCCTGAGCTTCCTGCTGCGGGCGGAGATGGCGCGGCGCGAGGCCGGGGCCGCTTCCATCCATATGGTCTTCGTGCCGGGGCCGGATGACGGTTTCCGGGCCGGCCGGCTTGGCGCGGAGCAGAGCCGGTGGCGGTTGCGCAACATGCTGGTTGCGGGTTGCGCCTTGATGCCGAGCATCCGCGCGATCAGCCTGTGCGCGACGCGCGAGGAGGCGGCGGTACTTGAGGAAACGGCGGATTGCACGTTTCCGGCCGGCTATACGCTCGCGGCGGATGGTGCTGCCGCGGCGGAGCGGGCCTCCATCGAAGCGTTGTTCTTTGCCGGGATCGTGGTGCGCCATATCCGCGGAGAGGCCGTACCGGAATTGCAGGCGTCCGCGGCGGCGCATCGGGCGGTGGCCGATTGGATCGCCGCCAAACTCGGCGGACGCCGCCCCGTCGTCATCACCCTGCGTCAATACGGGCACGATATCGGCCGTAACAGCGTGATCGAGAATTGGGCGGCCTTTGCCCAGGGGCTCGATCCGGATCGATATGCCCCGGTGATCGTCCGCGACACCGATGCCGTGTTCTCGCCGGTACCGGAGGCGTTGCGCGGCCTTCCCGAATTCGAGCCCGCATCGCTCGACCTCGACCTTCGGGTGGCGCTGTATGAGGCGGCCTTCCTGAACATGATGGTCAACAACGGCCCCGTCGCGATCTGCTATCTCAGCCCGCGTATCCGCTATCTCATGTGCAAGGTGTTCGCCGTCACCAATATGGGCGATGCGGCGCTGAATTGCTGCCTCTACGGCATCCCGCTCTACGGTCAGGTGCCCATGGCGACCGAATTCCAGCGGCTCGTCTGGGAGGATGACACGCTGGACTCGCTGGAGCGCTCATTCGCCGGAATGGCCGCCCGAATCGAAGCGGCCGAGGCGGATGGAAGCATAGCCGAACGCGCGCAGCGGCAACCGATCGATGCCGCTGCGGCTTACGAGATCGCGCTTGCATTGCATCGCGTCGGATGGGTCGATGCGGCCGTTTCGATATATCATCACTTATTCGGCTGCGACCCCGACAACCCACGGATCGGCCCCATGCTGGGCTTGGCGCTGTACCATCAGGGCCGTTACGCCGAGGCGCGCCCCTTGCTCGAGGCCGCGGCGCAAGCGCATCCGGGCGATCCCGATATCCTGTGCAATCTCGCGAACCTGCACCGCGCGGAAAGACGCTTCGATATCGCCGCCGAAACATATGAAGCCGCCTTGGCCCGGGAACCCGGCTTCGCCGCAGCCTGGCTGAATCTGGCGCGAGTCCGGTCGTCTTTGGGGGCGTGGCAGCAAGCGGACGATGCCTTCGGGCGGGCCTGGTCGCTTGGTGAACGAGGTCCGGACATGTTGCGCGACTGGGCCGCCGCGTTGGAATGCTTGGGTGACGGCCAGGCTGCCACCGAACGGCTGTTGCGTGTCATCGATGCTGCGGACGCACGCGTTGCGGCGGAAGAGGAGGCCGGAATGAAGGCGCATGCCGGATTCCGGAATATCTTCCGGGACCGGATTCCTTATCTGATCCTCCCGGAAATCGGCCGCGACAGGGATCAACGCCGATTGCCGAACCTATGACCGAAGCATCTCAGGCCAGCGGGACGCTCGACCTTCTGCTCGATCTCCGGAGCGGCGGCGGTGCTGTGCGCATTCTAGCGGGGCTGCGCGAGGCGGAACGGAGGCGGCTCGAAGGCGGCTGCGACGGGATAAGGCTCACGGCGCTCGCGCAGGGGGCGGCGGCTCCGATCTCGGCCGCGGACCGGCTGGACCGCGTTCTGCTGCAAGCTGCGCCGGGCCTGCTGCCCTCGGTGCGTAGCATCGCCCTCATCGCGGACGAAACCGCCTGCGAGTCCGCGACGCCTGTCGACACCGTCGGCGATGGGCGCGGCCTGCCGCCTCTCTCGGCCTCGGCGCAGGCGGCGGAGCATGTCTCCGCCTGGGTCAAGAACTGCCTGAACGACCGGCGATTCCTGCTGGTGGGGGCCGACGCATTTCCCGAAACCGAATGGGCCGGTCGGGTATCCGATGCGCTGGCACCCTTGGGATATGCGGTGGTGCTGCTGCCCCCATGGGGCGATGCCGGCGGTCGGAATGCAGGGCAGGCCGATGGCTGGGAGGTCGCTCCCGGTGCGGGATACAACGCGGAGCTTCGGGTGGCCCTGCACCGCGCGGCGGCCGTTGGGGTTGCCGCCGGGCCGGTGGCTGCGGCCTTTTGCGACGCGGCGGATGACGGCCGGGGCCATCTGGCCTATCGGACGCTACCGGAGATCGCGGCCCTGTGCGACGACCTGGAGGCGCTGCGCGCGCGCCGCGCGGCATCGGGTATTGCGGAAAAGCCGAAGGACGAGGTTCTGACCCTCGACGACGCCTATCTCCGTGCGCGACGGCTGCATCAGCGCGGATCTGGCTATGTGCGCGGTGCGGTCACGCTGCTTCAGGGCATTCTGGGCAAGAATCCGCACCATCCCAATGCCCTGGCGGAGTTCGGGCATGTCCTGCATTTCTACCGGCAGCACCGCGACGCCATGGATTTTCTGCAATGCGCCATCGCGCTCAAGGATGACGACCCGGCCTATTTCTTCAATCTCGCTCTCGCCTGCCACGCCGCGGGCGAACCGCTCCGGGCCCGGGTCGCGCTGGAAGGGGCGCTGGAACTGGACCCGTCACTCTATGAGGCATGGGACATGCTCGGCATCGTGTTCCGCGATCTGGGCGATTCCGGCAATGCCCTGCGCTGCTTCGCCGAGGCGGTGGACCGTGGCCCCGGCGACCAGCACACGCTTGCCGCCTATGCGAGGCTGCTCGCAGCCTGCGGGCGTTGGGAAGAGGCGCATGCGGTATCCGCGCGCTTTGCGGCCAAGGATGTGGCCAACCGCGACCGGCGCGAGGCGGAATCGACCGCCATCTGGCCGTGGCGGCCCCGTCTGTATCCGCCGTCGGAGGGGCGGTTTCCCGACTGGGCGGCCGCGGCAAATTCTGCCCGGTAGATTCTGCCGCGCGGAAAGTCCCGCCGGTTGCGGCCCTCCGGCGCGCGACCGCATACTTGCGGCGGATGCAATGCCGCGGGGCGCGGGATTTGCATCGGACGCGACAGCCGCGACAGAAGGTCGGGATGCGATGGTCCAGAAGGTCATGCTGATCCAGCCGCCGGGGCGCTGCCTGATCGGCCGCGACGGCGTCATTACCGAACGCAAGCATTGCCACCCGCCGCTGGGGCTCGCCTATCTTGCCGCGTCCTTGCGGCGGCATGGTTACGACGTGTCGGTGCTCGACATGCTGGCGGAGGGATACACGCAGGAGCGCTATACCGCGCAGTTCGTCTATTACGGCCTGGACGTACCCGAGGCGCTTGCGCGCATCCGCGCGGCCGATCCGGACCTGATCGGGCTCAGCATCCTGTTCTCGAATCTGGCCGCCGAGAGCTATCGCATCGTTGCGGCGGTCAAGCAGGCCTTCCCGGACAAGAAGATCGTGCTGGGCGGCCATCACCCATCCGCCATGCCGCTGAAGGTCATGGAACGGCCGGATGTCGATTTCGTGCTGACGGGTGAGGCGGATACGACCCTGGTCGAACTCTGCGACGCGCTGAACGGCCGGATGCCCTTCGAGGCGGTGAAGGGCCTGTTCTATCGTGCGGAGGACGGCACGGTCGTCGATACGATGGCCGCCGCCAAACCCGCCGTCACCGGCTCGGCGTTTCGCTATTATCACCGCAAGGACGGCCCCAATCCCGGTGCGCTGGAGGCGCTGCCGCTGCCGGCCTGGGATCTGTTCCCGATGGATGCCTACTGGCAGAGCGAGGTCCGGGCGGGCGGGGGCGACGTGCAGCGGGAACGCTATGCCGTCATGGTCTCCACGCGCGGCTGCCCGCATGTGTGCTTCTATTGCACCTCGCCGCTGATGGGCGGCTACAAGGGATATCGCAAGCGGACCAACGAGGATGTCGTCCGCGAGATTGCCTGGTTGCGCGACGAATTCGGTGTCGAGGAAATCCAGTTCCTGGAC
>JBFWNZ010000340.1:0-4141 GCA_050250795.1 Alphaproteobacteria bacterium
GATGACGCGGCTGGCGGAGATCGGGGTGCCGACGCATTTCGTGCGCCGCCTGAACATGCGCGAGCAGTTGATCCGCGAGGTCGAGATCATCCCGATCGAGGTGGTGGTGCGCAACGTCGCCGCCGGCTCGCTGGCCGAGCGCTTCGGCATCGCCGAAGGCACGCCGCTGCCGCGCTCCATCGTCGAGTATTATTACAAGAACGACCAGCTCAACGACCCGATGGTCTCCGAGGAGCACATCACTGCCTTCGGCTGGGCGACGCCCCAGGACATCGACGACATGCTGGCGCTTGCCCTGCGCATCAACGACTACCTGTCGGGCCTGATGCTGGGTGTCGGCCTCAAGCTGGTGGACTTCAAGATCGAGTTCGGCCGCCTCTACGAGGAGACCGGCGAGATGCGGATCGTGCTGGCCGACGAGATCAGCCCCGATTCCTGCCGGCTCTGGGATTTGCGCACCAACGAGAAGCTGGACAAGGACCGCTTCCGCCGCGACCTCGGCGGCGTCGAGGAGGCGTATCAGGAAGTGGCGCGCCGGCTCGGCATCCTGCCCGAAGGCGGGCCAAGCGATCTCCAGGCCCCGGAAACCATCCAGTAGACGGACCCTCCCCATGAAGGCGCGCGTACATGTCACCCTCAAGAACGGCGTCCTCGACCCGCAGGGCAAGGCCATCGGCAATGCGCTTGCCGGCCTTGGCTTTCAGGGCGTGGGCGAGGTGCGGCAGGGCAAGGTGATCGAACTGGACCTGACCGAGACGGACGCCGCACGGGCGCGCGAGCAGGTCGGCAAGATGTGCGAGACCCTGCTCGCCAACACCGTGATCGAGAACTACGCCATCGAACTGGAGGCCTGAGGCCAGACCGCCCATGCAAGCCGCCGTCATCGTCTTTCCCGGCTCCAACTGCGACCGCGACGCCCAGACGGCGCTGGAGCGCATCACCGGCACCGCGCCGCACATGGTCTGGCACGGCGACGCCGAACTGCCCAAGGTCGACCTGATCGTCCTGCCCGGCGGTTTCTCCTATGGCGACTATCTGCGCTGCGGCGCCATCGCCGCGCATTCGCCGGTGGTGAAGGAGGTGGTGGCCCGCGCCAAGTCCGGCGTGCCGACGCTGGGCATCTGCAACGGTTTCCATGTCCTGACCGAATCCGGGCTGCTGCCGGGCATCCTGATGCGCAATGCGCATCTGCGTTTCGCATGCAAATGGGTCGATCTGCGGGTCGAGGACAGCCAGTCGATCTTCACCTGCGGCTATGAGCAGGGGCAGCGCATCCGCGTGCCCATCGCGCATGGCGACGGCAACTATTTCGCCGACGCCGAGACCCTGGACCGCATCGAGGCCGAGGGGCGGGTCGCCTTCCGCTATATCGATGCCGATGGCGCGGCGACGGCCGCGGGCAATCCCAATGGCTCGCAGCGCAACATCGCCGGCCTGTTCAACGCGAGCCGGACCGTGCTCGGCATGATGCCCCACCCCGAACGCGCCGCCGACCCGCTGCTCGGCGGCGAGGACGGACGCCGCCTGTTCGAGGGGCTGGTCCAGGCGCTGAGCTAATCCCGACGCCGTCATTCCGGCCAGGGCGTAAGGCGATCTTGCACCCCATCTCCCTCATCCTGAGCCTGACGAAGGATGAGCCGCGCGAGCGGCGGTGCAGGCCTCGCCCTTCGTCAGGCTCAGGGTGAGGCGGAGAGGATGTGCCCCAAAGCGAAGTATCCGCAGCCCATCACAGCAGGAACACGCCCTTCCCGGTCGTCTGCGTGTCGAACAGCCGATAGGCCGCGTCCGCTTCGTCCAGGCTGCGATAGGTGTGGGTGAACAGGGCATCGACGTCGATGCCGCGCTCGGCGACGAAACGGGCGCAGTCCGCCTGCCCCACCGTGCTGAAGGTCCATGAGCCCATCACCGTCAGCTGCTTGCGCAGCATGTCGCGGCTGACATTGATCGCGACTTCGCCCCCCTCGCCCACGAAACACACCTTGCCCCAGCGCCGGGCCGCCTGCACCGCCGCGGCGCGGGCATCCGGATTGCCGCTGCAATCCATCGCGAGGTCCGGCCCCCCGCCCGTCAGGTCGCGCAGCGCCGCGACCGGGTCGTCGGCCCCGGGATCGATGGCGGCGTCGGCCCCCATGCGCAGCGCCAGCGCCCGGCGGTCAGGCGACATGTCCAGGGCGATCACCCGCGCGCCCATGGCGGCAGCAAGCTGCGTCGCGCTCAGCCCCACCGGCCCCTGGCCGAAGATCGCGATGGTGTCGCGCCCGGAAATCTCCAGGCGCCGCAGCGCCCCATAGGCCGTGCCGGTGCCGCAGGCGATGGCCGCCCCGGTCGCGAAGGACAGTCCGTCCGGCAGCGGCACCAGCGTGCGCGCCGGAACGGTCATGTAATCGGCATGCGCGCCATGGCCGGTGACGCCATAGACGATGGAGCCGTCCTCGCACATCTGCGCCCAGCCGCTGCGACACTGGCCGCAGACGCCGCAGCCGTAATAGTGGTGGTCCATCGCACGCTGGCCGATGCGCGCCTCTTTCTCGCTCACGCCCGGCCCGACCGCGACCACCTCGCCGCAAGGCTCGTGCCCCGCAATCACCGGACTGCCGTCGCCGCCCAGCCCCAGCTTCGCCGCATAGCCGCGGATGCGATAGAAATTGAGGTCGCTGCCGCACATGCCGGAGGCGCGGATTCGCAGCACCACCTCGCCGGGACCGGGCGCCGGATCGGGAAAATCCCGGATTTCGAGTTCGCGATCCCCCAGAAACACGACGCCGCGCATGGCCTTCCTCCCGATTCTCCGTCTTTTCCCGATCTTCGCCCATGCCCGCCGCAGGGGCAATCCGCGCAGGCCAACGTCGGCAAGGCGTTCGGCTGCCCCTTGCCGCGGCCTGCGAATCTGGTATGAACCGCCCAATGGCGCGCATCACCCCCCAGATCATCGCCGAGCACGGCCTGACGCAGGAGGAGTACGAGACCGTACTCGCCATCCTGGGCCGTGAACCGAACCTGACCGAACTCGGCATCTTCTCGGTCATGTGGTCCGAGCACTGCTCCTACAAGTCCTCGCGGCGCTGGCTGAAGACGCTGCCGACCCGCGGTCCCCAGGTCATTCAGGGACCGGGCGAGAATGCCGGCGTGGTCGATATCGGCGGCGGCATGGCGGCGGTGTTCAAGATCGAGAGCCACAACCACCCCAGCTTCATCGAGCCCTATCAGGGCGCGGCGACGGGCGTGGGCGGAATCCTGCGCGATGTGTTCACCATGGGCGCGCGGCCCATCGCCAACCTGAACGCGCTGCGCTTCGGCGACCCGTCGCACCCCAAGACCCGCCACCTCGTCTCGGGCGTCGTCTCGGGCATCGGCGGCTATGGCAACTGCATCGGCGTGCCGACCGTGGGGGGCGAGGTCAATTTCGACCCCTCCTACAACGGCAACATCCTGGTCAACGCGATGACCGTCGGTCTGGCCGATGCCGACCGCATCTTCTATTCCGCCGCCGCGGGGCCGGGAAACCCGGTCGTGTATGTCGGCTCCAAGACCGGGCGCGACGGCATCCACGGCGCGACCATGGCGTCCGCCGAGTTCTCGGACGATTCGGCCGAGAAGCGCCCGACCGTGCAGGTCGGCGATCCGTTCACCGAGAAGCTGCTGCTGGAAGCCTGTCTGGAGCTGATGGCGACCGATGCCATCGTGGCGATCCAGGACATGGGCGCCGCCGGCCTCACCTCTTCCTCGGTCGAGATGGCGTCCAAGGGCGGCGTCGGCATCCGGCTGGAGCTGGACACCGTGCCGATGCGCGAGCCCGGCATGATCCCTTATGAGCTGATGCTGTCGGAGAGCCAGGAGCGCATGCTCATGGTCCTCAAGCCCGGCCGCGAGGATGCCGCGCGCGCGATCTTCGAGAAATGGGAGATCGATTTCGCCGTCATCGGCCGCGTCACCGACACCGGGCGTCTCGAACTGATGTGGCAGGGCGAGCGGGTCGCCGACATCCCGGTTTCGCCGCTGGTCGAAGCGGCCCCGCTGTACGACCGGCCGCATGAGCCGACGCCGAAGCAGCCGGTCGTCGCGGCGGCCGAGGTTCCGGTGCCGGCGGATTACGGCCGCACGCTGCTGGATATGATCGGCGGCCCCGATTTATGCTCGCGCC
>JBFWNZ010000341.1:0-4140 GCA_050250795.1 Alphaproteobacteria bacterium
GTGCGGCAGCACCGCCTGCATGCACATGAACACGCCCTTGACGTTCAGGTCGTAGGTCTTCTCCCAGAGATCCTCGTCGATATCGAGGAACTTGGAGCGCTTCGACGCCGCGCCGGCCGAGTTGAACTGAAAGTCGATACTGCCGAAACGGTCGAGCCCGGCCTTGACCGCGTCGTCGATGCTCTTGCGGCTGGTCACGTCGCAGCGCACCGCCAGCCCCGCGCCCTGGCCGGCCGCGTCCGACACGGTCTTGGCCACACGTTCCGCACCGGCCATGTCGATATCGGCGCAGACGACATTCGCCCCCTCGCGCGCGAAGATGCGGGCCGCCGCCTCGCCGATGCCGCTGGCGGCTCCGGTCACGAACAGCGTCTTGCCGTGGAAATAATCGGGTGTCTTGGGCATCGAGGCCTCCCTGCGGTCGGTTCTGCGGGCCGGATGGTGGCACAGAACCGACGGCGGGTCAGCGGCTCATCTGCGGCGGTAGAGCCACACCCCGTCGGGCCCGGTCTCGCGCGACACAAGGCCCTGGCGGATCAGCAGATTGGCATGCGCCAGCGTCTCGCTGACCGCGAGGCTCATGTTGCGCAGGTCGAGCGGGCGGCGGAACAGCGCACCGACAAGGTCCATCGCCGTCGCGGTCTCCACGCAGCCGCCCAGCAGGTCGCCCAGCCGGTCGTCGTGATGCGCCTTCAGCGTCGCCAGCCGCACGCCCAGGCCGTAGAAGGGCAGGTTGTGCGACGGCAGGACATAGGTGTCGGCCGGCAGCGCGCGCAGCTTGTCCAGGCTGTCCAGGAAGTCCTGCAGCGGGTTCGCCTCGGGCTCCCAGGAATGCACGGATATGACCGGCGTGATGCGCGGCAGCACCTGATCGCCCGAGATCATGACCCCGATCTCGGGACAATAGAGACAGGCATGCTCCGGCGCGTGCCCCGTCCCCACCACCACGCGCCAGGCATGGGCGCCGATCTCGATCGTGTCGCCGTCGCGCATGCGCCGATAGGTGCGCGGCACCGAACTCACCAGCGGCGGATAGCGCACGCCGGAATCCTGGGTATGCGCCAGCATCTCCTCGCTGCATCCGCAGCGGCGGTAGAAATCCACCGCCTGCGTCACCAGGATCGGGTCCTCGTCGAGGCCCAGGCTGCGCGCCCACAGCCACTCTGCCTGCGTCATGTAGAGGTCCGCGCCGGTCTTTTCGACCAGCCAGCCCGCCATCCCCATATGGTCGGGGTGGAAATGCGTGACCAGCACGCGGGTCAGCGGCCGCCCGCCCAGCCGGTCGCGCAGCAGCCCTTCCCAGATTTCGACGCTGGGCGCATTGAAGATGCCCGTATCGACCAGGGCCCAGCCCTCGCCATCCTCCAGCAGCCAGATGTTGATATGGTCCAGTCGGAAGGGCAGCGGCATCCGCACCCAATGCACGCCGGGCGCAACCTCGCGCGGCTCGCTGGGTTCGGGGGCGGTACTGAACGCGTAATCGATGGCGTCTGGCACGACTTGTCCTTCCGGCAGGCGGGTTCCGTCGATCCTTCGTCCGCATGGACGCCGTACCGGGAACCGGCTTGTCTACCCTCGCTTCTACGCCCCTGGGGCCGTCATGCCCAAGCGCATTTTTGTGCACCGCGCCATGACCGATGCGCATGCTCTCGGGGGTGGACGACCGATCCAGGATTGCTTTTCTAGCATCCTCATTAATGTATGAGTAGTCGTTCGTATGCGAATGAAAATCGTAAAGATAGATTGGATCGACCGAAAACAATCGTAACGGGGGAAACGCGCGCCGCCGCCTATAGCAGGTCGAGTTGCTGCGGCGGCCTTGCCGCCGTCGGCGCGGCGGCGGGCGGATCGAGCAGCGACGGATCGTCGTTGCGCACGTCGTTCACCCGCATCGAAACGGCCCGGGCGGCCAGTTCGCCCGCATAGGGCCGCATCAGCGCCGCCGCCGCATCCGGCTCGCCGGCCAGCCAGACGGCATAGGAGCCGGGCTCCAGGATCGCCGGCATGCGGGTATGGATATGCGCGATGGCGGGGGCCGCCTCGACGGTGACGATGGTGCAGCTTTCGATCTCGCTGCCATCCTTGCCCATCCATTGCTCCCACAGCCCCGCGAAGGCAAAGGGCGCATCGCCGGGCAGGCCGATCCGCCAGGGCTGCTTCCCCCGCCCGCCCGGCGCCGGCGTCCATTCATAGAAGCCGTCGGCCGGCAGCAGACAACGCCGTCTGCGGAAGGCATGGCGGAACGCCGGCTTCTCGCGCACCGTCTCGGCCCGCGCATTGATCATGCGATAGGCGATCTTCGGGTCCTCCGCCCAGGACGGCACCAGCCCCCAGGTCAGGATCGCCAGCTCCCGCCCGCGCCCGTCGGGACGAATCCGCACCGCCGGCACGCCCTGCGTGGGGGCGACATTCCAACGTGGTATCAGGTTCGGCAGTTCGGGAAACTCGAACAGCCGCTGCATGGCGCCGATGGGTGTGGTGATGCTGTAGCGCCCGCACATGCGGTCGGCGGCCCTGCCCTCAGTTCCCCAGGAACACCGACCGCACGAAAGCGCGGTAAAGCATGATCTGCCGCGGCAGCAGCGACGGGTCCTTCAGCACCCGCGACATGACGATGCCGCCATCGGCGATCACCGGCAGCATGTCGGCCAGCATCTCCAGGTCCACCGGGATGCGTGGCGGATAGGTCCCGGCGATACGCTGCAATCTGGTATGGAAGCGCTCGCGCCAGCGCAGCACGCCTTCGGCGTTGAGGGTGCGGACCTCGGCACTGAACAGCTGGTCCTGATAGCAGAAGGATGCGACCAGACAGCCGGGATGCCCGCCCGGCAGATCGGCCAGGACATCCGCCAGCATCTTCAGTCCGACCAGGAAACCGTGCAGCGGGTCCTCGTTGAGCGCGTCGGCGCGTCCGAACAACTCGTCGAACAGCGCCTCCTCCCGCTCCAGGTAGCGCTCCAGCAGCGCCTTGGCGAGCGCGGTCTTGTCCCGGAAATGGTAGAAGAAGCCGCTTTTGGTGATGCCCACCGCGACGATCAGCTCCTCGATCGAGGTCGCGGCAGATCCCTTCTCCAGGATCGCGGCCTCGGCCGCGTCCAGAATGCGCTCGCGCCGCTCGCCGCCGCGGCGGGCCAGGGATTCGACGATCGCCATGTAACGCCTCCACCGCCACTGTACCACAGGTGCAGTAAATTCGGGCTGTGCGCATGCGACGGGACCGCGCCAGCGCAGAATCGGCATTAATATACTGATATATATGAAGAATATTTTCGCAACCGACTGTACCGCAAGTCGGCTGGGCCGCTGGCGGTCGGGCGCGTAGCGTCCCGGGCATGCGGTCCGACCCTGGACCGCGCAACATTCGGAGTGACCGCGATGACACGCTATCGCCACGCGCTGCCCCAGCTGGCAGGCCGCCTGTTCCTCACCGACGGCGGCATGGAGACCACCTTCATCTTCGATAACGGCCTGGACCTGCCCTGCTTCGCCGCATTCGACCTGCTGCGCCGGCCCGGCGGCGCGGAGACGATCCGTGCCTATTACCGCCGTCACGCCGCCATCGCACGCGCGGCCGGCCTCGGCTTCATCCTGGAGGGCGCGACCTGGCGCGCCAGTGCCGACTGGGGGCGGGAGCTGGGATATTCCGCCGCCGCGCTGGCGGCCGCGAACCGTGCCGCCATCGGCTTGATCGGCGATCTGCGGGCGGAGTTGGACAGCCCCGCCATGCCCGTGGTCGTCAGCGCCTGCATCGGCCCGCGCGGCGACGGCTACGACCCCGGCCGGATCATGTCCGCCGACGAGGCACAGGAATTTCACAGCGTGCAGGTCGCGGGCTTCGCCGACACCGAAGCCGACATGGTGACGGCGATGACCATGACCAACATCCCCGAGGCCGTGGGGGTTGCCCGGGCGGCACATGCGGCGGGCCTGCCCTGCGCCATCTCCTTCACGGTCGAGACCGATGGGCGCCTGCCGACCGGCGAGGCCCTGGGCGACGCCATCGCCGCGGTCGACGCCGCCACCGGGTCCGCCCCAGCCTACTATATGCTCAATTGCGCCCATCCCGATCACTTCGCGGACATGCTGGCGGCCGGCGGGGACTGGCTCGGGCGGCTGCGGGGGGTGCGCGCGAACGCGTCG
>JBFWNZ010000342.1:0-4134 GCA_050250795.1 Alphaproteobacteria bacterium
GCGGGCGCGGCCGGCCGACGACCTGCTGGCCCTGTCGGCGCTGGCGCGCGATCCCGAACTCTGCGCGCGGGCAACCACTCCGGCCGCCATGCGGCTGCACTGGGATGTCTGCCAGGTGCCGGACTTCCGCAAGGTCATGGCAGAGGAACACGCCCAGTTGCTGCGCCGCGTGTTCATGGACCTGACCGGGGCCGGGCGCCTGGCTGAGGACTGGGCGGCACAGCAGATCGACCGGCTCGACACGACCGTCGGGGACATCGACACGCTGACGGCGCGAATCGCCCATGTCCGGACCTGGACTTATATCAGCTACCGCCCGGACTGGCTGGCGGACGCCGCGCACTGGCAGAGCCGGACGCGCGAGATCGAGGACCGGCTGTCGGATGCGCTGCATGAGCGGCTGACCAACCGGTTCGTCGACCGCCATGCCGCCATCGCCGTCGCGCGACGCGAGGACCGGTCGGAACTGCTGGCGGGCGTGACAGCCGACGGCACCGTGGTCGTCGAGGGACACACGGTCGGGCATGTCCGCGGCCTTGCCTTCGAGCCCGATGCATCCCTGCTGCAAGGCGATGCCCGGCCGGTTCTGGCCGCGGCGCGCCGTGCCCTGGCCCAGGATGCAGGACCGCGGGTCGCAAGGCTGATCGCCGCCCCCGATGCCGATTTCGACCTGCTGCCGGACGGCGCCATTGCCTGGTGCGGCATCCCCGTCGGCAAGCTCGCGGCCGGGGAGGCCCGGATCGCGCCCCGCGCCGAGGTGCTGCGCAACGACCTGCTCGACAACACCCAGCGCGAATCGGTCCGTCTGCGCCTCGCCCAATGGCTGGAGGGCCATCTCCGGCGCCGGCTCAAGCCGCTGTACCGGGCGCTCGATGCCGGGCTGTCCGGTCCCCTGCGCGGCCTGGTCTTCCAATTGTCCGAGGGGCTGGGGACCGTTCCGCGCCCGGCCGCCGCCGCCACGCTTGCCGCCTTGGCGCCGGCGGACCGGCGGGCGCTCGCCCGGCTCGGCATCCGGATCGGCGGGCAAGCCGTCTTCTTTCCTGCGCTGCTGAAACCGGCGGCGATCCGGTTGCGCGCACTGCTCTGGACAACGGCTGAGCGACTCCCTCCGGCGCCGCTGCCGGCTGCACTCGCCGCGGTGCTGCCGTCCGGACTATTGCCCCCCGAAGGCTGGGACTGCATCGGCTATCGTCTTCATGGGCAAACCGCGATGCGGCTGGACGGCCTGGAAGCCCTGGTCCGCGAGGCACACCGGCTGGCGCAGAAATCGCCGTTTGCGCCGACGCCGGACTTGCTGGCGATGGCCGGCGGAGACAACGACGCACTCGACGACGCCTTGCGTCGCAGCGGGTTCCGCACCGTCATCGTCGACGGCGAAACCCGATATCGGCCCAAAGGACGCAAGGCGGCGGCACGCGGACGAGATGCTCCACGACCGTCCGTCGATCCCGAATCGCCGTTTGCCCGGTTACGCGACCTGGTGCCGGCGAAATGAACGATCCGAGTCCGACCGAGGCGGCCGATAGCCGGATGCGCATCGACAAATGGCTGTGGCAAGCGCGCTTCTTCAAGAGCCGGACCTTGGCCGCGAAGCTGACCGCCGGCGGCGGCGTGCGCGTCAACCGGCAGCCGATCCGCAAGGCGCATCAGCTTGTGGCGCCGGGCGACATCCTGACCTTTCCCCAGGGCCGTTCGATCCGGGTGATCGAAATCATTGCATTGGGCACGCGCCGCGGCCCGGCAATCGAGGCGCAGGCGCTGTATCGCGATCTCGACCCCCCGGCATCGACGGCGGCGCGGCCGGCCGAGCCTTCGGGCCCCGTCCGCGAGGCGGGCAGCGGCCGGCCGACCAAGCGGGACCGCCGCGTAACGGACCGTCTCAAGGCCGATCCGTCATAGGTTGGGCACAGGCATGCCCTCCCTGCAAATGTCCCCATCTTTGCTGGGGTTGCAGGGGTCTAGGGGCTGTGGTACCGGAAACAGATGCGCCGGATACAGGCGCGCGAGGGGAAAATTAAGTAGGGTGAAGGAGAGCCTAGCATGGCCTACGTCGTCACCGAATCCTGCATCCGGTGCAAGTTCCAGGACTGCGTCGAGGTGTGCCCGGTCGATTGCTTCTACGCCGGCGCCAACATGCTGGTGATCCATCCCGACGAATGCATCGATTGCGGCGTCTGCGAGCCGGAATGCCCGGTCGAGGCGATCGTTCCGGACACCGATCCGTCGGCGGAGAAGTGGATGGAGTTGAACCGCGAGTACTCCGCACAGTGGCCGAATATCACCCGCAAGGGCGAGCCGCCGGCCGATGCCGAGGAGCATCGCGAGGAAAGCGGAAAGTTCGACAAATACTTCAGTTCCGACCCCGGCGAAGTCTGAGCCGATTCCGGTTGCATACCCTGGCGCCCGGCGGCGAGGCATTTTGTCGCAAATGCCTGTTTTCCGCCGTCCGAGCGCGCCATGTGACTCTGCCGACCGTCTGTGCTATAGTTTCATGACAAAATGGGGCCAGGGGGTTGACGCCAAGAGGCCGGTAGGCAGGGCGTGATTTCCGGGCGAGGGGCGTTCGGCCGCCAGCGGAAGCGTTGGCGGCTGTTTCATCGGGTTGCGGCGGCGTCATCGCGTCGAATGGAATGCAACCGGCTTCTCGAACCGGTGGACGCGCGGCCGGGCGCCGTTTCTCGCTTCGACAGGCCGGCGGCTCCGCTTCGGCGGACCGGGCGGGTCGAGATGCGTCCATACTCGCAGGTCCCGTTCTCGGCGCGTCCAGGCGCCGCGCAAGAAAACAGACGCGTCCAAAGGGCGCATCATGCAGAGAGCAAGGTCGAGAGCCGACGGAAGATGAGCGCAAGCAACGGATACAAGACGGGCGACTGGGTCGTTTACCCGACCCATGGCGTGGGCAAGGTTACGGGTATTGAGCGGCAGGACATCGAAGGGTTCGCGCTGGAACTGATCGTTATCAGCTTCGAGCGCGACCGCATGACGTTGCGGGTTCCGACCACCAAGGCCGAGGCCTCCGGGCTGCGCCGGCTGTGCTCGCGCGACGAGATGAAATCGGCGCTGAAGACCCTCAAGGGCCGCAGCCGCGTGCGCCGCACGATGTGGAGCCGCCGCGCGCAGGAATACGAAGCGAAGATCAACTCCGGCAACCCCGTCTCCATCGCAGAGGTGGTGCGCGATCTGCACCGCAGCGCGGGCCAGCCCGATCAGTCCTACAGCGAGCGGCAGATCTATCAGGCGGCGTTGGACCGTCTGGCGCGCGAGCTCGCCGCCGTCGAAGATATCGACGAGGTCGTGGCAGCCGAGCGGCTGGAAAGCATGCTGAAGGCGGCCTGATCGCGGGACGATCAACGGAGGCCGCCCTGGGCGGCTTCCCCCGGCGGCCCGGCATCGGCCGGGTATGCGGGTAGGCGGAACATGTCGGATTCCACGGTCTTTGCGACCATCCGGGCTGCGACTCGTTTGTGGGCGGTCGGCGCCGTCCATGGCGATACCGAGCGGCTTGCTGCTTTACACGACCGGCTGGCGGCGCGCCTGACCCCGGGCGATCGGCTGGTTTATCTCGGAAATTTCCTCGGCATCGGCACAGATATCGAGGGAACGATCGCCGAGTTGCTGCGCTTTCGCTGCGCCTTCATGTCCTTGCCGCCTTATACCGATGCCAGCGATATCGTCTTCCTGCGCGGTCACCAGGAAGAGATGTGGCAGAAGCTGCTGCAGCTGCAATTCGCCGTCGACCCGTCCGCCGTGCTCGACTGGGTTCTCCCGCGCGGCGCGGACGCCACATTGCGGTCCTATGGCGGCGATCCGGCGGAAGCGCGTCGTGCGGCGCGCGACGGACCGGTGGCCCTGACGCAATGGACCGGACGGCTGCGTGAGACAATCCGGACCCGGCCCGGCCACAACGCCCTCATGGGTGCCCTGAAGCGGGCTGCGCTGACTGCCGACGGCAACCATCTCTACGTGAATTCCGGTCTCGATGTCACCCTCCCGCTAAGCGCCCAGTCGGACAGTTTCTGGTGGGCCGGCCGCAGCTTTGCGACCATCGATGCGCCCTATGGCGGATTCCGCCGCATCGTCCGCGGCTTCGATCCGGACCACGGCGGATTCCGCGAAACGGCATACACCCTGACG
>JBFWNZ010000343.1:0-4097 GCA_050250795.1 Alphaproteobacteria bacterium
CGGTCGGCGGGCTGTAAGGCAAGCCGAAGACCAGCAGGGACGTCCACAATGCGATGGCGGCGCCCCGATCCATCAGGGCGCTTTCGGACACATCCCCTGTCCAAAGGCGCTTCAAGACGGCGACGTGGAACAGCAGCCACAGGCCCAGCCCGACGAGGCCCGCGTTGATGAAAATTTCCAAGTAGACATTGTGGGGCGAGTAGCCGATCTGCGACCAGCCGATCATCCGATCGTAGCCCACGCCGAAGCCGTCCCCGAACATGATGGATAGCGGCCCTGCCGCGAAGGTCCGCTGCAGTAGGATTTCCCATCCGATAATGCGCCATTCCAACGAGCTGTTGCTCGACACGGCCTCGGAGAAGGCCGAAGCGAAAGGCGCGGAGACCAAATCTTCGCCGAAGCCGCCAACGATGCCGGTAACAATCCCTGCGAAGATGCCGACGACGAGAGTTGCCGTCGCGATCGGGAAAAGGTTGCGCGCATTTGCCATCATCATGACTGCGATACCCGCGAGGGTCACGATCCAGACGCTGCGGTGGAACAGCAACAGGGTGAGAAGCAGAAAGACGACGGTCAGCAGAATCGTCGCAGGCTGTGCCCGACCGCGTATCCAGATCGCAAGGCCGATCAGCCCGGCCTGGGACAGAATCAGTGCGCTGGAAGCCGGCAGAACGCGCCGGGAAACATAGGCGAGCGCCCTATGGGTCTCGGGCTCGACCTCCAGCCAGCCGGGAACCAGCCAAAGCGATATGCACAGTGCTGCCAGCATGGCCGCCACGGTCAGCCAGAGGCGGACGAAGCGGTCGATATCCACCGGTTCCCAGGCAAAGCTGATAGCATACAGGGCGCCGGAGCTCAGATAAAAGAAATGCCGGTAGAAGGTTCCCGATGTCGCAAAGCCATAACGCATCGCGCCATATAGGAAGGACGCGAAAAACGCGGCGGTCACGGCGAGCCAGAGCGCCTGCAGGCCGTTCGTGTTGCCCCTGCTGAGGAGGCGGAGGCCGCTTGCCGCGAAGGCGATCAGGCCGATCATGTCCAGCGGTGCGAGCCGGAAGTAACCCGTCTCGACGCCGATATCGATGCGCAACTGGCTGTTGAGGATGTTGAATGCCGTGGCCGCCACCGCGAGCGGCAGCCACCAGATTGCAGCGACGACAGTTGCGGCAAGGCCAAACGCGCCCAGCACGATAACCATAGCCGCCAGATCGCCGCCGACGGCTGCCATCATGGCGCGAGGCCATCCGTTCGAGAAGGCGAGCGGGCGGCCTTTTGATCCAGGAAGGTGAAGGCGGACAAACTTTCGCGCTCCCGCAGACGATCAGTTGAACAGGAGCCGATCGAAATACGCAATCGTCTGTGCCAAGCCCTGCCGGAGCGGGATCGTCGGTTCCCAGGCGAGGACGGCCCGCGCGCGAGCGATGTCGGGACACCGCCGCATCGGATCGTCCTGCGGCAACGGCTTGAAGACGATCGGGGCCCGCGATCCGGTCATTTCAAGGATCAAATTCGCGAGTTCGATGACCGGCGTTTCCTGGGGGTTTCCGATGTTGATCGGACCCGTCACCCGCGCATCGGTCTCCATCATCCGGATCATGGCGTCGATCACATCGTCGACGAAGCAGAATGAACGAGTCTGACGGCCCTGGCCATGGACGATCAGAGGCTCGCCCTTCAGCGCGGCGACGATGAAGTTCGAAACCACGCGCCCGTCGTCCGGCAGCATCCGCGGACCGTAGGTGTTGAACAGCCGCAGAACCTTGATGGGGACTGCGTGCTGGCGGAAATAGTCGAAGAACAGGGTTTCGGCGCACCGCTTGCCTTCGTCGTAACACGCGCGCGGCCCAAGCGGATTCACATTGCCCCAATAGTCCTCGTTCTGCGGATGCACGGTCGGATCGCCGTAAACTTCGCTGGTCGAAGCCTGCAGGATCGACGCCTTCGTCCGGTTGGCGAGGTCCAGCATGTTGATCGCGCCATGGACGTTGGTGCGTGTCGTCTGGACCGGATCGACCTGATAGTGGATCGGCGAAGCGGGGCAGGCGAGGTTGTATATCTGGTCCACCTCGACATGCAGAGGGAGCACCACGTCGTGGCGCATCACCTCGAAGGTCGGATGGGCCATGAGATGCGCAACGTTGTCCTTGGTCCCCGTGTAGAAATTGTCGACGCAAAGAACGTCGTCGCCGCGCTCCACCAGCCGCTCGCAGAGATGGGAGCCCAGAAAGCCGGCCCCTCCGGTCACGAGGACGCGGCGTCTCATGGCGCCCTTGAGGCGCGGTTCAACAGCCGCGACAACCCGGTCGAGAGGTCGGTCCCGGCAGTAAGGCCGAGGCGTTGCCGGGCGAAGTCCGGATCGCCGATGGATTCGCGGATATCGGCGACCCGCGGCGGTCCGTGAACGATCCGGCCGGTAAAACCGGTGACGGTACGCATCGTTTCGGCCAACTGCACGATAGAGGTCCCCGTCCCGGTACAAAGGTTCGCCAGCGGGGCCGAAGAATGCGCCGCATCGAGGCCCGCGAGCAGGTGCTCGACCGCATCGGTCACGAAGACGAAGTCCCGAACCTGCCTGCCATCGCCGTGGATCGTCACATCCTGTCCTCCCGCCATACGCTCGGCAAAGGCGGCCACAGCGCTCGAGTATGGCGCCGACGCCGACTGGCGCGGACCGTATATGTTGAATAGCCGGAAGGTGAAGCTGGGGACCCGATAAAGACGGCCTGCGATTGCGACATGCATCTCGGACGCGAGTTTGTCGATCCCATAGGCCGTGAGCGGTGCGGGCCGTGCCGTTTCGGACTGAGGCGGCAGGGTCGAATCGCCGTAGACCGCCGCGGACGAGCTGAACACCACGGGGATGCGCCCGGCGTCGCGGGCAGCGGCCAGCACCGTGACCGTGCCGGTCAGATTGGTCAGACTGTTCCGGCGCCAGGCCACGGCATCGGACGACGTGGGCACTTGGCCGGCGAGATGGAAGATGCCGTCGACGCCGGCGACAGCGGCTCCCACTGCGACAGGGTCGGCAACGTCGCCGACAATCAGGGCCGTGCCCGCGGGCAGGTTCTCGGGCCGGCCCGAGGACAGGTCGTCGAACGCGATGGCGGTGTCGCCGCGTGCCAGGATCGCTTCGACGACATGCGAGCCGATAAATCCGCAGCCGCCGGTCACGACGTACCGCGCCATCGAGTTTTCCTTTCGTATTTGCCCCAAAGGGCAGGATCACTCTAGTGGATTGCGGGCCGCAAGACGGGAGAACAAACGCGTATGACGACGGCGATGTTCTTTCGCGCGCGGACTCTTCGAGAGGGAAATTTGGTGGAGCCGAGGGGGATCGAACCCCTGACCTCTACAATGCCATTGTAGCGCTCTCCCAGCTGAGCTACGGCCCCACGGGGTTCCGCGAGAAGTGCGGACGGTTGGGGCCGTCCGCGCGCGGTGAGCGCTCCTTATAAGCCGGCGCGGTCGCGACGCAAGGGAAAAATCTTGCGGCACCGCCCCGGTAGGAGCGCTTTAGTCTTCGCCTTCGCCGTCGCCCTTCTTGATGACTTCGATCTCGTCGTCGTCGCCAAGGTCGCTGGCATCCTCCAGGATGTCCTCGTCCTCGTCGTCGTCCATATCCTCGATCACGCCATCTTCCAGCTCGACGCCTTCCTCGGCGTCGTCCGCGGCCGGCGCAGCTTCCTTCACCGGGCTGGGCCGGTTACGTCGCATGCGCACCGCCTGCTCGGTGTCGAACGGCGTGCCACAGCTCGGGCACAGGATCGGCGTGCGCTTCATGTCGTAGAACAGCGCACCGCAGCTCTGGCAGACCCGTTTGATGCCCCACTCCGGCTTCGCCAAGGCTTTCATCTCCATACTGCGCGGAATCGAGCGCGCCCTTTGCCATGATCGAGGGGACGAGTCAAAGGCAAAGTTACAAGGCTTCGACGCGAGCGCCGCCTCTACCGCGCCGTCGCCAAATCGTGCTACAGGACCGCCGCACATGCCGGAAACCGTTCCATCCAGCCGCGACCTCGACGATCCGTCGTCGGCGGCGTCCCTCGTCTCCGCACCGGTCGGCCCGGTGGCGGGCAGGGCGCGCGTGGCCGGCGACA
>JBFWNZ010000344.1:0-4096 GCA_050250795.1 Alphaproteobacteria bacterium
TTCATCGGCAGCCACCTGCTGCTGTCCAGCCTGCCGGTGCGCACGCCGCTGGTGCGCGGCCTGGGCGAGGGGCCTTTCCGGCTGGTCTATTCGGCGGTGGCGGCAGTCACGCTGGCCGGCGTGGTGATGGCCTATAACGCCGCCCCCTTTGTGGAGCTGTGGCCGCAACGGCCCGAGCATCGCTGGGTGCCGCTGCTGCTGCTTCCCTTTGCCTCGATCCTGCTGGTGGCCGGGCTGACCACGCGCAGCATCACCACGGTCGGCGGCGAACGCTTCGCCGGCGGCGTGCAGGCGGCGCGCGGCATCGTGACCGTGACCCGTCACCCCTTTTTGTGGGGGGTGCTGCTCTGGGCGGTCGGGCATGCGGTGGCCAACGGCGACCTCGCCAGCCTTCTGCTGTTCGGCGGCTTCGCGGTTCTTGCGGCCGCCGGCATGGCGCATATCGACCATCGGCGGGCCGTCGCCCTGGGCGGCGAATGGGGACCTCTGGCGCTGACCAGTTCGGTCTTTCCCTTCGTTGCCGTTATCCAGCGCCGCACCCGGATCGACTGGGCCGGCATCGGCTGGTGGCGGTTGGTCGCCGGCCTCGCGCTGTATGTGGCGCTGCTCTATCTGCATGCACCGGTGATCGGGTTCAGTGCCCTTCCGCTGTAGCGGCTTTCTTAAAGTCATGGCATTGATCCAAACTGCTGGCTAATATCCGCGCCGGTGGCCGGAGGCAGCGCATGCGGGCGATCGGTGCGGACGAGGTCTGGGGCCGGCTGGTCCTGGACAATCCCTGGTGGACGGACGGCGCGGTTCCGCTCGATGGGCGGCGGCTGCGGCCGGGGCCGTTGGCCCCCTTCGCCGCGCTGGTCGAGGATGTGTCGGTACGGTGCGTCCGGCTGACAGGGCCGCGCGCGGCGGGCAAGACGACCCTGCTGCTTCAGACGGTCGACCGTCTTATCGCCGACGGCCATCCGCGGGCGAGCATCGTCTATCTCTCCTGCGCGACGCCGACCTATGCCGGTCTGCGGCTGGCCAGCCTGCTGGACCGGGTGGTCGCGGCGCATGGCCTGCCGCGGCTGAAGCCGATCTTCCTGCTGCTCGACGACAGCGAGGCGATGCCCGACTGGCCGTTGCAGGTGCGGACCATCGCCAACCGCATGCCGGCCTTGACCTGCATCGCCTCGGTCTCCGTCGAGGCGGCTCCGCGCCAGCCCGTGCCAGCCCTGCTGGCCGGCGACATGGAAATCTTCCATCTGCCGCCGCCGGGCTTCGCCGAGACGCTGTCCATTCGGCGGGCCGGGCGGCGTCCGCTGATCGCGCACGATCCGAATGCGAACCAGATCGCCGTCGCCGCGATGGACAGCCTCAACGAGGCGTTCCTCGACTGGGCCTGCGGCGGCGGACTGGGGCTGGCGGCGTTCGGCCAGGGCGGCGGCCGGCCCGTGTCGGCGCTGCTGGGCAACGGCATGATCGAGCGCATCCTGTGGCCCGATATCCCGGCCGCCTTCGGCATCGGCAACCCGGCCGATCTGTTCCGCGTCTTCGCCATGCTGGCGCTCAACAGCGGCGAGGAGGTCAGCCTGGAATCCATCGCCACCGCGACCGGCGCGGCGAAGAACACGATCCGCAAATATCTGGATTACCTGGAGGCCGCCTGGCTGCTGACGCGGGTGGACAAGATCGACCTGGACAACGGCGTGTTCGAGCGGGCGCGCAGCTTCAAGGTCTATCTGAACGATCCTGCCCTGCGCAGCCTGCTCGCCGGCCCCCCGGCCCCGGAGTCGCCCGGCATGGCGCGGGCGGTCGAGAATGCGGTGTTCGCCGCCTGGCGCGGCCGCAACCCCGAAGGCCGGGTCTATTTCGCCCGCCGCCGCGGCCGCGACATTCCCTTCGTCAGCGCGCCGCCGCCCGAGGCGCCGGAACAGGGCTATGGCTTGTTTTACGTGGACTGGTCCGACGATCCGCCGGCGCCGGGCGACCTGAAGCTGCCGGCCCCGGGCGAGGCGCCGCTTGTGGCCCAGGCCGAAATCTTCACCCGCGGGCTGGCCCAGACATCCGCGGAGGGTGCCGATCCGCGGATCGTCTATACCCCGGCCGCCGTCTATTGCTGGGACACGGGGCGCTGGGACGCGTAGCTGCGGCTCAGCTGTTGCGCCGTCCCCCGATCCGCAGGCGCAGCGCGTTCAGCTTGATGAAGCCCTCGGCGTCGCGCTGGTCGTAGACGCTGTCCTGCTCGAAGGTGACATGCGCAAGGCTGTACAGGCTGTCCGGCGAGCGGCGGCCGACGACGATGGTGTTGCCCTTGTACAGCTTGAGTCGGACCGTGCCGTTGACCCGTTCCTGGCTTTTGTCGATCAGGGCCTGGAGCATCAGCCGCTCCGGCGCGAACCAGAAGCCGTTGTAGATCAGTTCGGCATAGCGCGGCATCATCTCGTCCTTGAGATGCATGGCGCCGCGGTCGAGCGTGATCGATTCGATGGCGCGGTGCGCGGCATGCAGGATCGTGCCGCCGGGCGTCTCGTAGACGCCGCGCGACTTCATGCCGACATAGCGGTTCTCGACGAGGTCCAGGCGCCCGATGCCGTTGGCGCCGCCCAGTTCGTTGAGGCGCGTCAGCAGCGCCGCCGGCGACAGCGCCTCGCCATCCACCGAGACGGCGTCGCCGCGCTCGAAGCCGATCTCGACATAGGTCGGCTTGTCGGGCGCCGCCTCGGGCGAGACGGTGCGCGAGAAGACGAACTCCTCCGGCTCGTGGTCCGGGTCCTCCAGAACCTTGCCCTCGGCGGAGATGTGCAGAAGGTTCGCATCGACCGAGAACGGCGCTTCGCCGCGCTTGTCCTTGGGCACCGGCACCTGATGCTTTTCGGCATAGGCGATCAGCGTGGTGCGGCTGTCGAGATCCCATTCGCGCCAGGGGGCGATCACCCGGATGTCCGGGTTCAGCGCGTAATAGGCCAGCTCGAAGCGGACCTGGTCGTTGCCCTTGCCGGTGGCGCCGTGGCACACGGCGTCGGCGCCCGTGGCGGCGGCGATCTCGATCTGGCGCTTGGCGATCAGCGGCCGGGCGATCGAGGTGCCCAGCAGGTAGCAGCCCTCGTACAGCGCGTTCGCCCGGAACATCGGAAAGACGTAGTCGCGGACGAATTCCTCGCGCAGATCCTCGATGAAGATGTCGCGCACGCCCAGCATCTCGGCCTTCTTGCGCGCCGGCTCCAGCTCTTCGCCCTGACCCAGATCGGCGGTGAAGGTCACGACCTCGCAGCGATACTGGTCCTGCAGCCAGCGCAGGATGACCGAGGTGTCCAGGCCGCCGGAATAGGCCAGGACCACCTTCTTGACCGGCTTGGATTCAAGGGATTTCGCCATCGCTCGCGCCACCGCTCCAGGGGTTCGGAATGGCGGCGGAGTATAGGGATTCCGCGATCTGCCGCAAGCATGGCCGCATCGGCGGCCTGGCCGGTCAGGCGGATGCGGCGGCCCGGCGCGGCGTGCGCTCGCTGGCGCTCTTCAATTGGCCGCAGGCGGCCAGGATGTCGCGGCCGCGCGGCGTGCGGATCGTCGACACATAGCCGGCACGCTCCAGAATGTCGGCGAAGGCGCGGATCGTCCCCGCGTCCGAACACTCGTACTGCACCCCGGGCCAGGGGTTGAACGGGATCATGTTGACCTTGGACGGGATGCCGTTCAACAGCCGGGCCAGTTCGCGCGCATCGGCCGGGCTGTCATTCACGCCCTTGAGCATCACATATTCGAAGGTGATGCGCCGGGCGTTGCGCGCGCCGGGATAGGCGCGGCAGGCGGCCAGCAGCTCCTCGATCGGCCATTTCCGGTTGATCGGCACCAGGACGTCGCGCAGTTCGTCGCGCACCGCGTGCAGCGACACCGCCAGCATCACGCCCAGTTCCTCGCCGCAGCGCTGCATCATCGGCACGACGCCCGAGGTCGAGAGCGTGATGCGGCGCTTGGAGATGGCCAGGCCTTCCTGGTCCATCGCGATGGTCAGCGCCTTCTTCACATTCTCGAAATTGTAGAGCGGCTCGCCCATGCCCATCATGACGATGTTGGTCAGCTGCCGGTCCTCGTCGGGCGAGGGCCATTCGCCGAAGGC
>JBFWNZ010000345.1:0-4080 GCA_050250795.1 Alphaproteobacteria bacterium
CTCCTCGCCGCCATAGCGCCCGACGGTATCGCCGCGTCGCAGCCTTTGCCGCAGCAGGCGGGCCAAATTGCGGATCACCGAATCGCCGGCCGGATGACCGTAGGTATCGTTCACCCGTTTGAAATGATCGATGTCGATCAGCGCGAACAGAAGCGGCTTATCGGCCCGACGTGCCCGCGCCAGCTCGCTGTCCAGCCGTTCCTTGACCGAGGTGTGATTCAGCAGCCGGGTCATCGGATCCTGCGTCACCAGCATGCGCAGCAGCCGCAGCCGCTCGGCCCGCGCCTTGACCGACGAGATCAGGCGCTCGGGCTCCACCGGCTTGGTGATGAAATCGTCCGCCCCGCCGAAGGACACGGCCTCCAGTTGCCGGTCGCGATCCTGTTCGGCCGACAGGAACACGATGGGCAGGCTGGCATAGGTCGGGTGCTGGCGGACGACCCCGGCAATCTCCATGCCCGTACAATGCGGCATGTACATGTCGAGCAGCAGCAGATCGGGCGAGAACTCGGCAAGGGGTCGCATGACCGCCAGCGGGTCGGTCACGATCATCGTTTCGATACCCGTCGATTCCAATGCGGCCGCGTGGAATTCCGCCGCTGCCCGATCGTCGTCCACCACCAGGACGCGATAGGGAGTCGGCGTCACGACCTGCGCCAGATCGTCCAGCAGCGCAACCAGCCCCTCCACATCCACCGGCTTGGTGAAATACCCCACGGCGCCGTTGCGCACCGCTTCCAGGCGCGCCTGGATGTCGTCGCGCGCAGTGACGACGACGACCGGCACGGGCGTCCGCATGCCCTCGTTGACCGCCTGCACGGCCGCAAGCGCGGCAAACTCGCCCTCCGGCAGATCGACATCGAGAATGATCGCCGCCGGCTTTCGCTTGGCAACCTCCGCACGCAGGCTGTCGACCGCCTTGAACAACGCGGCATCATAGCCGTAATGGCGTACCTGTTCGGCAAGGCTGCCGGCAAAGCTGTGGTCGCCGTCGAGGATGAACACGCGCCGCGCAGGTGCCTTCGACCGGACTCTCCGGGCTCCCGTCCCCTTCCCGGCCCGCCCTTTGGACGTCGGCGGCGCCTCCGGACTCCGTGCCGCGAGACGCAATGCCGCGACCTGCGCCTCGATCTGCAGGATCTGCTCCTCAAACGCCTCGCCTTGCATTTCGAGCAGGCCGTCGAGCCGCTCTTCGATCAGCGAGGCCTCTCCGCTGAGCCGCATGAAGCCGTAAGTGGCGGCCGATCCTTTCAGGCTGTGCGCGGCGAGCCGCATGGCGCGTGCGGCATCGGCATCCCACCCGCTGCGAAGCCCGGCGTTCCACGGCGCCTCGACCCGCGCGACCCGTTCGGGCAGCTGACGGCGATAGGATTCCCGCAAAGCGGCAAGCCGCTTTTCCAGCTCTTCTCTCACGTCGCCCATGCGTCGTGCCCCGATCCGTCGCCGTTACCGGCCGCCCCAGACCGCACTACATTATTCCAGAAGCCCGGTCGCGACGTAGTCGTGTAAACCCCGAGGGATCGCATTGACCTCGCCCAGGGAATCGAAATCGGCTTCCCCCACCCTCATCGCCGCCTGAAACGTCTCGATCTGATAGAGGTCCAGGATGTTCTCGAGCGCCGAGTCCAGCACGTCTCTCTTCATGTCCACGGTCGCATGAAAGACGGCATGCAGATAGTCGAGAAAGCGCAGCTTCATCGCAAAGCTGCGCTTCGCCCTGCTGTTGACGCATCCCGTGACATAGCCCAACAGCACCATCCGCTCTTCGTCATGGTCGGCGCCGAACTCCGGCGGCACGTCGCGGCGCGCGCGTGAGAGAAAGCCCCTGATCGCGGCCACATCCGGATCGACCGCGGGATTGACGGGCCCGCGCACCGCGATCGGCGGGCGCGCGGCGGGCGGGCGGGGCTTCGGCGCCGGTGCGCGCTTTGCCGGGCGAACGTCAGGAGCCGGCTCAGGCGCGGGCTTGGGCACCGGGGGCGGCGGCGGCTTGACATGACGCACCCGATATCCGACCGGCTCTTCCGGCGGAGCGGCCGGTGCCGGTGGCGGCTGGATCTGCGGCGGCGAGATCTGCGGCGGCTGGGCCGGCGGCTGCGGTCGTGGCGGAACGGGCGGCGGGGACAATACGCGCGACGCAGGCACCACCCGTTCGGGGACACGCTCCGCCAGTTCGATGGCCGAACGCACCTGAGTCAGCGCCATGTTGCGCTCAGCGATGTTGAGCGATCGCTTCGCGGCCGTCGCCCAATAGGTGACGCGTTCCAGAATCGCCGTCGGCCCCGAGGTCTTGACCAGGAAGTCGTCCCCGCCCGCGTCCAGGCATCGCTCCAGCACGGCCAGCTTGTCGGCCGAGGTGATGAAGAGGATCGGCACGCCGTCGCCCAGAATACGGCGCGCACGGCGGCACACTTCAATCCCGTCGATACCCGGCAGATCGACGTCCAGCACCAGCACGCGCGGCCGGTGCATCGACAACATGTTGGCCGCTTCCTCGCCGGTATGCGCTTCGACCATCGTGTAGCCGAGCACGGTCAAACTCTCGCGATAGAAAGCGCAGAGATCGCGATCGTCCTCGACAACGAGAATTAGTCCGCTCGGCACAGCGTCCCGCAGGCTCTGGAGTAACGAGCGGAGTTTAGCTTCGCCGGAAAGAAAGACGAAGCGCCATCAACGGCCGACGATGGCGTGAATCTTCTCGACCAGTTGATCGATAGTCGCTTGCGACTTCGTGACCTGCGCCGCCACGAGTTCGGACACTTCGCGCGGGATGTTGTAGGCGGAGAAGATGATCACCGGTGGCGGCGGGTTCTGCCGCCGAAGCTGCGGCAGCAGATAGAGGCCCGAACCGTCTGTCAGCCCGACATCCAGCACCACGATGTCGTAGCGCTCCTCCTCGATGGCCGCACGGGCGGCCTCGACCGATCCGACCGACCGCACCTGCGCCTGCTGGCCCAGGACCATGCGCACGAGTTCGACGACATCCTCGTCATCCTCGACATGAAGGACCTTAATGGGGCCGTCCTCATGCCCGGCCATGGCATCGCCGACCGCGTCGAGCAGACGGCGTTCGTCGATCGGCTTCTGCAGCCACTCCGACACGTCGAGCCCGTCATTCTCGCCCGCCTTGCGCCCTTCGCCGGCCTTGGCCGAGACCACGACGACAGGCAGTTCGCGTCCGGATGCGTCGGCGCGCAGGCTGCGCAGAAAGGACAGGCCATCCGTGTCAGGCAGCATCAGATCGAGGGTCATCGCGCGGTAGTGGCCCTGCGCCAGCATCTGCTTCGCCTCGTCGGCGTTGAGCGCGACATCGCTGGCGATGCCGCGCTTCTCCAGCATCAGCCCGATCAGATGCGCGATATCGGGATCGTCCTCGCAGATCAGGACGCGCGGGCGACCGTCCTCCTCATCCGCCGCTGGTTCGGGCAGGGGCGCGACCTCGGCCTTGTCGGGCAGGACCACGGGCAGTTCGAACCAGAAGGTCGTGCCGACCCCGAGTTCGGTATCGAAGCCGATCCGGCCGCCCAGTTGCTCGACGATGGTCTTGGAAATGCTGAGGCCCAGTCCCGTGCCCCCCTTCTCGCGCGTGTCGGAGGAGTCCGCCTGGGCGAATTTCTGAAAGATGCGCCGCCGGAAATTGTCCGGGATTCCGGGCCCCCGGTCCCGCACCTCGACGCGCACGCCGCCCTCCCCCGTGGGCAGGATCGCCACGCTGACCTCGCTGCCACGCGGCGAGAATTTGGCGGAATTGGAGAGCAGGTTCGTAATCACCTGGGTCATCCGGTCGGTATCGACGCGCACCTCCGCGCCTACCATTCCGTCCTCGAAGCCGAAACCGACCCCGAACTGGGCACCGAAGGCGCGGTTCGCCTCGATGGCATTCTCGATCAGCGGCGCCAGCGGCACCTGCTTCACGTCGAAATCCATCTTGCCGGCTTCGGCCTTCTCCAGGTCCAGGATGTCGGTGATAAGCCGCACGAGGCGTTCGCAGTTCTTGTGCGCGATGCCGAGCAGTTGCTTCGCCTTCGGCGGCAGGTCGCCGGCGACACCGCCCATCACCAGGCCCAGCGACCCGCCGAT
>JBFWNZ010000346.1:0-4069 GCA_050250795.1 Alphaproteobacteria bacterium
TCGCTCTGACAGCACCCGCTCGAACGAGGTCGACCGCCATGCCCGACACAGCCGCCCCTGCCGCTTCCGCCCGCACCGGCGGCAGCCCTTATCGCGGCAAGGTCGCCGACGCCATCGCCGCCACGCTGAAGGCCTATGGAGCGCGCTTTGCCTTCGGCATTCCAGGCAACGACGTGCTGGAACTGATCCGGGCGCTGGAAGAGCAGGGCGTGACCTATGTGCTCGCCAAAAGCGAACCCGCCGCCGCCTTCATGGCGGACGCGGTCTACCAGCTGACCGGCACGCCGGCCGTGCTGATCCCGGCACTGGGGCCGGGCGTGGCCAATGCCATGGCGGGCATCGCCGGCGCGCTGATGGAGCGCACCGCGATGCTGGTGCTGAGCGGCGAGATGGCAACGCCGAACATGGCGATTTACAACCATCAGGTGTTCGACCATGTGGCGCTGGCGGCGCCGCTGACCAAGCTGGCGATGCCGCTCAACCCGGCCCGCGCCGCGCAGCAGACCGCCCGCGCGCTGGACATCGCAACCGCCTATCCGGCCGGGCCGGTGCTGCTGAACTGCCCGGCCGACCACAGCCGGGCCGATTCGAAACAGGCACCCGATTTCGCCGTGGCGGACGTCCTGCCCGGCTGTCTGTCCGACGCCGCGGCCGCGACCTTGCGCACGCGTATCGCGGCCAGCCGGCAACCGCTGGCGCTGATCGGCCGCGGCGCGCTGATGGATGGCATCCGCGAACCGCTTGGCGCCTTTCTGGAGGCCTGGGGAATCCCGTTCTTCCAGACATACAAGACCAAGGGGCTGATCGACGAGCGACACCCGCTGAGCCTCGGCGCGGCAGGCTTGAGCCCGGTCGTCGATGCCGAGGCGATGCGGATCGTCAAGGCGGCCGACCTGATCCTGCCGATCGGCTTCGATCCCATCGAATTGCGCGACGCCTGGCTCGACGCCTGGGACCATGCGCGGCCCTGCATCACCATCGACCGCGGCGTGCAGACGCACCGCATCTTCCCGACGGGCACCCAGGCCGTAGGGGACATCGCCGCGATCCTGGGGCAGCTCATGCCGGCGACCGCCCGGACCGCATCATGGCCCGCCGCGTTCGTCGATGATTTTCGTTCTAAGGTTGCACATATCCTGCGCCCGCGGACGCCGGCCCACGGCATCAGCCCGGCCGCCCTGTTCCGCGCGGTCTCGGACCGGGCGACGCCGGACTGGGTGATGACGGTGGATGTCGGCGCGCACCGGATCCTGGCCAGCCATGCGATCCAGTGCCAGAGCCCCGGCCAGCTGGTGCAGTCCAACGGCCTGTGCTGCATGGGCTACGCGGTGCCGGCCGCCATCGGCGCCAAGCTGGCCTGCCCGGAACGGCCGGTGGTGGCGCTGGTCGGCGACGGCTGCATGCAGATGAGCCTGGGCGAACTGGCCGTCGCGGCGGAGCGCCAGCTCCCCATGGTGGTGGTCGTGCTGAACGATCAGGCGCTGGCCCTGATCAAGCTGAAGCAGTCGAAGATGCAGATGGAGCCGCGCGCGGTGGATTTCGGGGCCACGCGCTTCGACAAGGTCGCCGAGGGTCTGGGCGCCGCGGGCGTGCGGGTCGAGACGCAAGCCGAGTTCGAGGCCGCGCTGGAGGCGGCGCTGGCGTCGAACCGGCTGACGGTGATCGACGCGGTGGTCGATCCCTCCGAATACTGGGAACAGATGTAGCCGCCGCTACATCCCGAAATAGGCGCCGCCGTTGCAGTGGATCGTCTGGCCGGTGATGTAGGACGCGCCCGGCCCGACGACGAACCGGATCAGGTTCGCCATGTCCTGGGGCGTGCCCTTGCGACCGAGCGGCACCGGCAGATTCGAAGGCAGCGAGGATTTCGGCGAGCTGCTGCCCGTGCGCACCGTGTCGAAACTGCCGACCACCATGTTGTTGCAGCGAATCTGATACTGGGCGAGGTCCTGGGACAGGCCCCGCATGAAACCGCCGAGCCCCGCCTTGGCGGCCGAGACATGGGCGCGGCCGATGACGCCGCGATAGATCGCCATCCCGTCCAGGCTGACGATGCTGCCGCCGCCGCGCGTCTTCATATGCGGCAGCGCCGCCTTGACCAGCCGGAACGAGGCGTCGAGGTCGATATCCATGACCTTGCGCCATTCCTCCCAGGTCAGTTCGTCGAAATGCGTGTTGCTGCGCACCGCGGCGTTCAGGATGAGGATATCGACGCCGCCGAAGGCGGCCACCGTGGCATCGACCATCGCCTGGGCCTGCGCCGGGTCGGTGATATCGCCGACATGCGCGATGGCGCGACCGCCCCCGCCCTCGATCTCCGCCACCACCTCGCGGCACAAATCCTCGGCCGAGCGCGCGGCCACCGTGACGGACGCGCCGGCACGCGCCAGTTCGACCGCAGTGGCGCGGCCGATATTGCGGGCGCTGCCGGTGACGATGGCAACCTTGCCGGCCAGTTCCTTCACTGCGTCGACCATGAGCGTTCTCCGGAGATGCGGCCGGCGGCGAAGGCTATTCGGCGGCGGCGCGGGACAGGTAGGAAGCGATATCGACCTCGTCGATCTGCTCGGGGTCGAGGAATTTCTCGGCGTAGGATTTCCAGACTCGGGATTCCAGGAACAGGTCGAACAGCTCGGGATCGACATGCGCGTCCTTCTTCATGAAGGACATGATGCGGATCGCCTCGCTCAGCTTCTTCGCCTTCTTGTAGGGACGGTCCGAGGCGGTCAGCGCCTCGAAAATGTCGGCAATCGCCATGATGCGCGCCGGAATCGACATCTCCTCGCGGAGCAGGCCGCGCGGATAGCCGGTGCCGTCCATCTTCTCGTGATGGCCGCCCGCATACTCCACGATGTTGCGCAGATGTTTCGGGAAAGGCAGCTGCTCCAGCATGTCGATGGTGACGCGGATATGGTCGTTGATCTTCTGCCGCTCCTCCTCGGTCAGCGTCCCGCGCGAAACCGAGAGGTTGTAGAGTTCGCCGCGATTGTATTCGCCGACATCGTGGTCGGGCCGGTCGGACAGCAGGGGCTCGCGCGCAGGGGTCGGCGTGAACGGCGGCAGCCGCTTGCCCTCTTCCCAGGACAGGCCCACCGAGCGGTCGAAATAACGCACGAAGGTCTGGGAACCCAGCTCGTGCAGCCGCTCGACCTTGGCCTTATCGAGAAACTCGCCGCCGACATTGCATTCGGCGACAAAGGCGAACTGTTCCTCCAGTTCCCGGACGCGCGCATGGAAGCGGGCCTCGGCCTCGCGGCCGGCCCCGGCCATCTGGGCGCGCAGCATCTCGATCTCGGCGTCCCGGCGGAGGATCTCGAAGCGCTGCCGCACCTCATGGATACGGTTGTAGATCGTCTCCAGCTTCACCGCCTTGTCGACGACGTATTCCGGTGTCGTGACCTTGCCGCAATCGTGAAGCCAGGCGGCAAGATGCAGCGTGTACCAGTCGTTCTCGTCGAGATGGAACTCCGCGAACGGGCCGGTCGTGGACTCGTGGGCCGCGCGCGCCAGCATCTCGGTGATGGCCGGCACGCGCTGGCAGTGCCCACCGGTATAGGGCGACTTGGCGTCGATGGCCCCGGCGATGAGGTGGATCAGGCTTTCCAGCAGGACCTTCTGCTGTTCCGCCAGGGTGTGGTTCTCGATGGCGACCGCAGCCTGGCTGGCCAGCGCCTCGATCAGCGGCTGCACCTCGGATGCGAACGGGATCACCCGCCCCGCATCGTCGCGCGCGTTGATAAGCTGCAGGACGCCGATCACCTCGTCCTGGTGGTTCAGCAGCGGCACCGTGAGGAAGCTCATGGACCGATAGCCGGTCCGCGCATCGAACGCCTTGGTCCCGCTGAAATCGAATGCCTCGGCGGTGTAGGCATCGGCCACGTTGACGGTGGTCTTGGTCAGCGCCACGGCCGTCGCGACGTTCGCGTAGTTCGGGCTGTCGTCGCCCCGGTACAGCGAGAGCGGCGGAAAGGGAATGTCGGCCCCGGTCGTTCCGCCGAGCGCGATGTTCAGGCTGTCGTTGCGGATGATGGCGAAGGAGAGTTCCGTCTCCTCCTCGTTCATCAGGTAG
>JBFWNZ010000347.1:0-4066 GCA_050250795.1 Alphaproteobacteria bacterium
GCCTGTCCGGCGAGGCGCGCGCGCTGGCCGCGGCGGTTCGCGACGGCGCGTCGGGACTGTCGGCCGAGTTGCTGGTCTGCCCGCCCTTTACCGCGCTGGCCGAGGTGGCGGCGATCGTCGCGGGAACGCCGGTCGGGCTCGGCGCGCAGGACTGCCATTACGAACCGAAAGGGGCCTATACCGGCGACATCAGCCCGGCGATGGTTGCGGACGCCGGCTGCCGCTATGCGATCCTGGGACATTCCGAGCGCCGCACATATCATGCGGAGACCGATGCGCTGGTCCGGCGCAAGGCGCTTTCCGCGCAGGCGGCCGGGCTGGTGGCCCTGATCTGCGTGGGCGAGACGGCGGACGAGCGCCGCGAGGACAGGACGGCGGCCGTGCTGACGGCCCAGATCGAAGGCAGCGTGCCGCCCGCATCGACCCCGGCCGATCTTGTCGTCGCATACGAGCCGGTCTGGGCCATCGGGACGGGGCTTACGCCGACTCGCGACCAGGTGCAGGAGGCGCATGCGCATATCCGCAGCCGGCTCGCCGGCGTGATCGGGGCCGCGGCAGCATCCGTCCGGCTGCTGTACGGCGGGTCGGTCAGCCCGGCGAACGCGGCGGAATTGCTGGCCTTGCCGGATGTCGATGGCGCGCTGGTGGGCGGGGCGAGCCTGAAGGCCGACAGCTTTCTCGCGATTGCACGCAGTACGCCCTAGCCAGTGGCGGCGCGACCCTATAAATAGGCCCCGAAAGCGGCCGGAGCCGCGCTTGCGCGCGGAGCCCACCCGGTATTTCAGGTGAAGAATGGAAGCGGTTGTACTCGTCATTCATTTGATTATCGCGCTCGCCCTGATCGCGACGGTGCTGTTGCAGCGCAGCGAAGGCGGCGGCCTGGGCATCGGCGGCAGCGGTGCGGGCGGGCTTATCAGCGTCCGCGGCCAGGCGAACCTTTTGACGCGTGCCACGGGCATCCTGGCCGGCTGCTTCATGCTGACCAGTCTGGTGCTTGCGATCATGGCCGGCGCACATACCGAGCGCCGTTCGATCCTGGATGCGCAGCCGGTTCCGGCACAGTCGCAGCCGGCGCCGCAGCAACCGACCGTTCCCCTGTCGCAATAGTCCGATGGCGGCCTGTCCAGCGGTTGGCGTCCACCCCCTCGATAGATTATACTGAGCGCCCATGACGCGGTTCATCTTCATAACCGGCGGCGTGGTCTCCTCCCTCGGCAAGGGCATTTCCGCGGCGGCGCTGGGCGCGCTGCTGCAGGCGCGGGGATTCAAGGTGCGGCTGCGCAAGCTGGACCCGTATCTCAATGTCGATCCGGGGACGATGAGCCCGTATCAGCACGGCGAGGTCTACGTCACCGACGATGGGGCGGAGACCGATCTGGATCTCGGGCATTACGAGCGCTTTACCGGCGTGCCGGCGCGGCGCAGCGACAACGTCACCACGGGACGCATCTATTCCAACGTGATCGCGCGCGAGCGGCGCGGCGATTATCTGGGCGGGACGGTCCAGGTCATTCCGCATGTCACCGATGCGATCAAGGAGTTCATCGCCGCCGATCTGGGCGACGAGGATTTCGTCATCTGCGAGATCGGCGGCACGGTCGGCGATATCGAGGGCCTGCCGTTCCTGGAGGCGATCCGCCAGTTCGGCAACGAGATCGGGCGCAACCGCTCGCTCTATATCCATGTGACGCTGGTGCCCTATCTTGCCGCGGCAGGCGAGTTGAAGACGAAGCCGACGCAGCATTCGGTGAAGGAACTGCTCAGCGTCGGCATCCAGCCCGACATTGTGGTCTGCCGGACCGAGCGCGAGATTCCGCCCGATGCGCGCCGCAAGCTGGCGCTGTTTTGCAATGTCAGCGGCGACCGGGTGATTCCCGCCCCCGACGCGTCCAGCATCTATGACGTGCCGATGGTCTATCACGCCAAGGGCTTCGACATTCAGGTGCTCCGGCATTTCGGGCTGATCGACGACACGCATGAGCCGCCCATCGACCTGAGCGGGTGGGAGGAGATCGTGCGCCTGATCAAGGCGCCCGAGGGCGAAGTGACGATCGCGATCGTCGGCAAGTACACGAACCTGCACGACGCCTATAAGTCGCTGGCCGAAGCGCTGGTTCATGGCGGCATCGCCAACAAGGTGCGCGTGCGCCTCAATTGGCTCGAATCGGAGATTTTCGAGCGCGAAAATCCGCTGCCTTATCTTGAGGACTGTCACGGCATCCTGGTGCCCGGCGGCTTTGGCGAGCGCGGTGCCGAAGGCAAGATTCAGGCGGCGCGCTTCGCTCGCGAGCACCGAATTCCCTATTTCGGCATCTGCTTCGGCATGCAGATGGCAGTGATCGAGGCGGCGCGCAATCTCGCCGGTATCCGGGGCGCGAGTTCGACGGAGTTCGGCCGGTGCCCGGAACCCGTTGTCGGGCTGCTGACGGAATGGACGCGGGGCAATGCCGTCGAGCGGCGGAACGCGGACGACGATCTCGGCGGGACCATGCGCCTGGGCGCCTATGCCTGCGCGCTGGCGCCGGACAGCCGAATTCGCGACATCTATGGCGGTGCGGCGACGATCAACGAGCGGCATCGCCATCGTTTCGAGGTGAACATCAACTACAAGGCGCGGCTGGAGCAGGCGGGCCTTCGCTTTTCCGGCATGTCTCCCGACGGGCAACTGCCGGAGATCGTGGAGATTCCCGACCATCCCTGGTTCATCGGCGTCCAGTTCCACCCCGAGCTGAAATCGCGGCCCTTCGAGCCGCATCCGATCTTCACCAGCTTCGTGCAGGCGGCGGTCGAGCAATCGCGACTGGTATAGGCATGGCTGATCCCACCCCTCCGCAGGAGGTCCGCGTCGGGCATCTGACGCTGGCCAACAACCGTCCGCTGACGCTGATCGCGGGCCCGTGCGCCGTCGAAAGCCGCCAGCACGCGCTTGAGACCGCCCGCGCGCTGGCCGAGATCGCGGCCCGCCTCGGAATCGGGCTGATCTATAAAAGCTCGTTCGACAAGGCGAACCGGACTTCGGTCGACAGCCCGCGCGGCATCGGAATGGCAGACGGCCTTTCCATCCTGGCCGAGGTTCGCGAGACGGTCGGCTGCCCCGTCCTGACCGATGTGCACGAACCGCAGCAATGCGCGCCGGTGGCCGAGGCGGTGGACGTCTTGCAGATCCCGGCGTTCCTGTGCCGCCAGACCGATCTGCTGGTCGCGGCGGGCAAGACGGGCCGGGCGGTCAACGTCAAGAAGGGCCAGTTCCTGGCCCCCTGGGACATGGCGAACGTCGTCCGCAAGATCGCGGCGACGGGCAATCCGAACACGCTGGTCTGCGAGCGCGGTGCCAGCTTCGGCTACAACGCGCTGGTTTCGGACATGCGGTCGCTGCCGATCCTGGCGGCGACGGGCTGTCCCGTCGTCTTCGACGCCACCCATTCGGTCCAGCAGCCGGGCGGGCAGGGCAGCGTGTCGGGCGGACAGCGCGAATTCGTTCCGGTTCTGGCGCGCGCCGCGGTCGCCATCGGCGTTGCCGCCGTCTTCATGGAAACCCATCAGGATCCCGACCGGGCGCCATCCGACGGACCGAATATGGTCAAGCTGCAGGACCTGCCGGATATCCTCGAAACCCTGACGGCCTTCGACAAGCTGGCCAAGGCCCGCCCCGTTTCAATCTACTAGTAGAAAGCAAGAGAGCATGTCCGACATCGTCGATATCCATGCGCGGGAGATTCTCGACAGCCGCGGCAATCCCACCGTGGAGGTCGACGTCATGCTGGAAAGCGGCGCCTTCGGGCGCGCGGCGGTGCCGTCGGGCGCGTCGACCGGCGCGCATGAAGCGGTGGAGCGCCGCGACGGCGGCAAGCGCTATGGCGGCAAGGGTGTCGAAGGCGCGGTCGAGGCGGTTAACGGCGAGCTTTACGACCTGCTCTCGGGTCTGCCGGCCGACGACCAACTGCGGATCGACAGCATGATGTGCGAACTCGACGGCACGCCCAACAAGGGCCGTCTTGGCGCCAACGCGATCCTGGGCGTGTCGCTCGCCGTGGCCAAGGCCGCGGCGGCGGATGCCGGGCTGCCC
>JBFWNZ010000348.1:0-4045 GCA_050250795.1 Alphaproteobacteria bacterium
GCCCTTGGGGTCCGTGAAGCGCAGGTCGACGAACTTAACGTCGTTGTCCTTGATCTGCTTCAGGATGTCTTTGGCGGTCGTCATGATCGAGCTTTCCTTGTGATGACGATGAAAACGAATGTGTGAATGGATGTTCGGAGGAGATCAGACAGCGTCGATGCCGGTTTCGCCCGTGCGGATGCGGACGACTTCCTCGATGCTGGAGACGAAGATCTTGCCGTCGCCGATGCGGCCGGTCTGCGCGGCCTTGCGGATCGCCTCGATGGCGGCGTCGACGGAATCGTCGCCGAGCACCACCTCGACCTTCACCTTGGGCAGGAAGTCGACGACATATTCGGCGCCACGGTAGAGCTCGGTATGACCTTTCTGGCGGCCGAAGCCCTTGGCCTCGGTGACGGTGATGCCTTGCAATCCGACTTCCTGCAGCGCCTCCTTCACCTCGTCGAGCTTGAACGGTTTGATGATCGCCTCGATCTTCTTCATCTGGACAACAACTCCTCGGGAGGAACACGAGCCGGCCGGCCCGTTCCGCATTTGCCAAAGCAGGAACCATGCCAGATCAACTCGCAGATGCATTCGCGCCGAATGACGGAAGGTCATATGCGGGGTCGGAGCGGGAATCGGCCTCTTTCTTGGGCGCGTTCCGACTTGTCGCCTGCATGCGCGATCGGAGGAGCAGACAAATGTGCACAAAAAAGCGGCATATTGCGCAAACGGCAGGCAGGCATGCGCCATTTGCCTGACGCGGCGCGATCGGGCTAGCGTAAGCTCACGATGCATCCCGGCTACGAAATCCTGACCCCCGAAGAAATGGCCGAGGCGGACCGCCGCGCGATCGCCGCCGGCCCGCTCGACGGCTACGCCCTGATGCGCAACGCCGCGGCGGCCGTCGTGGCGGAGGCGTTGCGGCGATTCCCGGAGACGCGGCGGGTCGACGTCCTGTGCGGCCCGGGCAACAATGGCGGCGACGGCTATGTCGCGGCGGCAATGCTCGCCGAGGCCGGCGCGGACGTGCGGCTGTTCGCGCTGACGCCGCCGGCCGCCGGCAGCGACGCCGCGCGGGCGAAGGACGACTGTCCGCTGCCCGTCGCGCCGCTCGGCGATTTCCAACCCGAGTCGGGAACGCTGGCGATCGACGCGCTGTTCGGGGCAGGGTTGACGCGGCCGCTCGAAGGCGCGGCGGCGGAGGCGCTCGCGCGCATCGAGGCTGCCCGGCCGCTCGTGCTGGCGGTCGACCTGCCGTCCGGTGTCTCCGGTGCAAGCGGCCAGGTGCTGGGCAGCGCGGCGCGCGCCGATGTCACGGTAACCTTCGTGCGCAGGAAGGCGGGGCACCTGCTGTATCCCGGCCGCGGCCTGTGCGGCGAGGTCGTCGTTGCCGACATCGGCATCGGCGACCGCGTCGTCGCATCGCTGGGGACGACGCTGCGCGCCAACGGCCCGGCGCTGTGGCGGCACGTGCTGCCGCGTCCCGAAGCGGACACGCACAAATACCGGCGCGGCCATGTCGGCGTCTTTTCCGGCGGACCGTCCTCGACCGGCGCGGCGCGGCTGGCGGCGATGGCCGCGGCGCGGGCCGGGGCAGGGGCGGTCACGGTGCTGTCGCCGGCCAGCGCGATGCAGGTGAACGCCGCGCACCTGACCTCGATCATGCTGCGGCGGACGGACGAGCCGGACGATGCCGTGAGCTTCATCGCCGAGCGCAAGATGCGGGCCGCCGTGCTCGGCCCCGGCTTCGGAGTCGGCGAAAAGCTGCGGGCGCTCGCGCTGGCGCTGCTGGAGATGCGCGGCGAGGCGGCGGCGCTGGTGCTCGACGCCGATGCGATCACCTCGTTTGCCGACGCGCCGGCTTCGCTGTTCATCGCCGCCGGGGACAAGGGCGCGCCACCGCTGGTGCTGACGCCGCACGAGGGCGAGTTCGGCCGGTTGTTCGGCGATTTCGCGCGCGACGACACACTCTCCAAGGTCGACCGGGCGCGCCGGGCCGCAGCGCGCTCGCACGGGGTCGTCGTGCTGAAGGGCGCGGACACGGTGATCGCCGCGCCGGACGGCCGCGCCGCGATCAACGCCAATGCCGCGCCGTGGCTGGCGACCGCGGGGTCCGGCGACGTGCTCGCCGGCCTGATCGCCGGGCTCTTGGCGCAGGGCATGCCGCCCTTCGAGGCGGCCTGCGCGGCGGCCTGGATGCACGCCGAGGCCGGCAGCCGCTTCGGGCCGGGCCTGATCGCCGAGGATCTGCCCGGACTGCTGCCGGCGGTGCTGGGGGGGTTGCTTGGGTAAGCGTCGGGGACAGTTTACTTTTTCCCGCCCGCACCAACCTTTGTGCCGCAACCCCATTCCGCGGGAAGAAAGTAAACTGTCCCCTGCATCTAGACCCTCTCCATCAGTGCCATGGCGCCGTGCGGGGCGCGGACCTTGCCCGAGGTGATGAAGTAGACGAACACGTCGCGCGGGGTCTTCTCGGCCTTGCGGGCGGGGTCGGCGTAGGGCAGGTCGTCCGGCTGGCCGCCTTCCGCCCAGAGTTCCGCCCGCTTCGCCCAGCCGTCGAGCTCGTCGTCCTTGTAGCAATGCGGGTTGTCGTCGTCGCCGCGCTGCAGCCGCGCATAGACGAAATCGCCGGTGACGTCGGCCATCTCGGGATAGGTGGCGTGGTGGGCGTAGACGATCGCGCAGCCGTGCTTGCGGGCGAGCGCCACGAACTCCGGCGAGACGAAGCTGTCGTTGCGCACCTCCAGCGCGTGGCGCAAGGGCACGCCGTCCTGCTTCTCGGGCAGCAGCGCCAGGAAGGCGCCGAAATCCTCCGGATCGAATTTCTTGGTCGGCGCGAATTGCCAGACGATCGGCCCGAGCTTGCCGCCCAGTTCGGAGACGCCGGAACCGAGGAAGCGCTCGACGGATTCGCCGGCCTCGGCCAGCACGCGGCGGTTGGTCGAGAAGCGGATCGCCTTCAGAGAGAAAACAAAGCCTTCCGGAGATTCTTTTGCCCATTTGGCGAAGGTCGGCGGCTTGAAGGTCGAATAATAGGTGCCGTTGACCTCGATGGTCGGCACCTGTCGGCTCGCATATTGGAGCTGCTTCGACTTGGCGAGATCGCCGGGATAGAAGGATGTGTCCCACGGCTCGAAGGTCCAGCCGCCCATGCCCGCGCGAATATTCCCGGATTTGGTCATGGCTGCATCTCCCTTCTCATGGCGCGCGAAGGTGCGCGGGCGGACGGGGTTTGTCCACCCGGAACGGGACAGGCTGCTGACAATGCGCGACATCCGGACCGTCGGCGCAATTCTCCATGCCCCCTCATCCGGCCGCTGCGCGGCCATCTTCTCCCCGCTGGGGAGAAGAGGAAGGGGTGGCGCGGGACCGGGCAGAGCTCGCGAAGCAGACGTGTCACGCCATGTCCCGTATGCTTCTCGGCCTCGCCGGGGCATTGCTGACCGCACCCACGCTTCTCCCCCGGAGGGTGCCAGGCAGCCGGCCGCGAGCAGCATCGCGAGGGTGCGAAGGCTGACGGCGATGCGGATCAGGTCGCAGGGTTCGGCCGGGGGTTCGATTCCGGGCGAGGCTTCGCGCGCGGCGCAGGCCTCGATCGCGGCCGGCTCGACGAACAGCATGAGCGTCGCGAATTGGGCCCTGAGCAGAAGTGAGTGGACGGACATGCGCACGGCCAGAGGGCGGGCGGCGGCGCGCTCGGCAAGCACGGCCAGCGCAAACAGCAGCGCCACGATGCGCTTGATGTGGTTCAGGTCTATTGCCGATTGCCGGTCCATCGCCGCCTCCTTTCAGGCGACAGGATTATCGTGCAGGTGAGAAAGGCGTGGATAAACTGCGCGACCTTTCCTTCTCCCCTTGTGGGAGAAGGTGGCCGAGCGGAGCGAGGTCGGATGAGGGGTGCTGCGAGGAGTGCTGCATTCCTGATACGAGCGCTGGCCAGCGCCTTTCCCGCAGCGCCTCGTTTCTTCCAGCACCCCTCATCCGTCTCGGCGCTACGCGCCGATCCACCATCTCCCACAAGGGGAGAAGGAAAGGGCGCGGCGCCAACCGGCTGCTCACC
>JBFWNZ010000349.1:0-4040 GCA_050250795.1 Alphaproteobacteria bacterium
TGTGCTCTTCCGATCTGGTCTGGTATGCGAAGATCTCGGTCAACAGCGGCATGGAAATGCCCATGGAGCAGGCGCTTGAGTTCGAGCGGCACCTGACCGCCAGCCTGTTCACCACCGAGGACCGTACGGAAGGTATGTCCGCCTTCCTCGAAAAGCGCGACGCGGTCTTCAAGGGCCGGTAGTCCTTCTCGGAATCGCGAATGCGACGGCCCCGCCCGGCAACGGGCGGGGCCGTTCGCATATCAGGCGGTTTTGCCGGCGTTCCGGTTTTGCCGCTCGACAGCATCGCGCCAGCCGTCGCCAGGTCCGAGCACGGGCTCCATCGCCTTGATGGATGCAGGCCGCTCCTGAGGAATGCCGAGGACATTGATCGAGACGAGTCCCGGAAAGATATTTACCGGATCGCCGTAGAAGTTTGCGGCGTTGTAGAGCGGCGGGAAATGCCAGTACAGGCGATACCCGACACCCAGCAATAGGGTGAGCAACGCCTCCGATTGCCTGTCGCGATCGTTCTCGAGATAGAGAAGCGGTCGAAACCGGCGCAGGGTTCCGGAAGCGCCCCGCAGCACGTCGATCTCCATTCCTTCCACATCGACCTTGATGAAGTGACACGCGGACAGCGAGAGGGTGTCGATTGTCGTCATGGGCACCGGTTCGTTCGGTCCTGTCGCGCTTCCGAGCAGCGAGATGCCGCCGAAATTATCCGGCGTCCCATAATCCGGTTTTGCGATGGCGATCTGGCCGGTCTGCGCACCGAGGGCCGCCTGGACAGCCACCGTGTTCCCGATGTCGTTCATCGCCAGATTGGCGCACAGCACGTGATGGACCAGCCGTTGCGGCTCGAAGGCGAAAACCCTGCCTTCGAGACGGACCATCCTGGCGAGTTCGACGGTATGGGCGCCGATATTCGCCCCGACATCGAGAACGGTCCATCCGGGCTGAACGAATTGCCGGAACAGCGCGGTTTCCTGCGCCGAAAACTCGCCGTAGCGGTCTATCGACGCGCCGACATAGGCATCGTGCTTGAAATACCAGAGCAAACCGTCGCGCACGGGTTTCAGCCGCAGGGTGGATGTCTCCACAATCGGCTCGGGCGCGAGCGAGGCATGCTCCGTCTTGGGCATCGGATCAGAGCAGTCCTTTGGCGATGCCACCGTCCACATTCACTGTCTGGCCGGTGATATAGCTTGCCCGCCGCGAGGCCAGAAAGGCGACCATGGCGGCCGTCTCCTCGGGCCACCCGAAGCGTCCAAGCGGAATTTCACGGCTGAATTCCTCGAAGATGACCTCGGGATCCACACCGCGCTCGCGCGCCAGCTTGTCGGCGCGGTCGATCCAGAGCGGGGTGCGTGTCCGGCCGGGCGCGACGCTATTGATGCGGATATTGTCCGGCGCCAATTCGCCTGCCAGGGTCTTCACAAGCCCGAACAAGCCCGCCTTGTGCACGTTCGAGACAACCTGATGCGCATATGGCATACGCGCCGCGGCAGCGCCCAGGATGACGATGCGCCCCATTTCGGAACGGCGCAGGAACGGCAGCATGGCCCGGATGACGCGAACGGTGCCGAGAATATTGAACTCGTAGTTCGCCAGCCAATCGGCGTCGTCCAGTTCGCCGAAGGCGGCACGGCGGCTGCCGCCCACCGCATGGACCAGAATGTCGAGCCGGTCGGTTCGTTGTGCCACCCAGGCTGCAAGCCGTTCGACATCCTGGGAATGCGTCACGTCGGCGGCCAGATGCGGAACGCTGCGGCCGGCTTCTCCCACCAGCCGCTCCGCCGCCGCTGCGATCTTGTCGGAATTGCTCGATACGATGATGGCGTCCGCGCCCTCCGCCAGCAATGTCCGGGCGCTCTCATAGCCGATGCCATAGCTTGCGCCGACGATAAGCGCCCGCTCGCCTGTCATTCCCAAATCCATTGCTTCTCGCTCCCCCAGCCGATGTTGTCTTTCGGAAGATACTAGCGGCAGCGGCCGCTTTATGCCCGCCCCGCATCGGGCTATAAATGCGTCCGTACAAGTTCGCTGGCCCGCATCCGGCGATGCAGGAGAGTTCGCATGGGAAAGGTGCTGACGGACGAACAGGTGAAGCGGTACCGGCACGACAATTTTCTGTTTCCGATTCCGGCCTTGTCGCTTGATGAAGTCGCGCATTATCGGCGCTGCCTGGAAGCATACGAAGCGGAGCAGGGCGGGGCGCCGCTGCCGCCGCCGGCCTATCGCAAGCTGCATGTGCGCGAACCCTGGGCGGCGGAACTGATCCGCCACCCGAAGGTCCTGGATGCGGTGGAGGATGTGCTTGGGCCTGACATCCTGGCCTTCAACGCGACGTTTTTCATCAAGCAGCCGCATACCCCGCATGTCACCGCATGGCATCAGGACTCCACATATTTCGGCCTCGATCCCCATGAGCATGTGACCGCCTGGGTCGCTCTGTCGGAAGCATCGGAACTCGCCGGATGCATGCGCTTCCTGCCCGGCAGTTCGCAGATGGGCCAGTTGCACCATGCAGCGAAACAGGTCGCCGCGAGCGTCAATCACGGCAGCCAGACCCTGGTTCAGTCGGTCGATGAGAACCAAGCGCTTCTGGCACCGATCAAGGCGGGCGAGATGTCGTTCCACCATACGCTCGCAGTCCACGCATCGGGGCCCAACAACGCGGAGGACCGACGTATCGGGTGGGGCATCAGCTATATCCCCGCACATGTCCGCCATGTCGGCAGCTATCGCATGGGCGCGACCCTTGTGCGCGGGGTCGATCGCTATGGCCATTTCGAGCTTGAGCCAGATCCGCGCGAACACGATGCGGCCTTCAACGCCGTCGCCCATGACGCGGCATACAAGCGCTACCGCGAGGGATACGACGAGCAGATCGTGCAGCATCGCACGGCGTTCGGCGGATGAGCGCCATGACCGGACAGAGACTGAGCGGAAAGGTTGCAGTGGTGACGGGTGCCGCCGGAGGTATCGGGCGGGCCATTGCCGAACGCTTCGCAAGCGAAGGAGCCGCGGTGATTGCGGCGGATTTGAATCTCGCCGGCGCAGAGGAGACCGCCGCCGGCATCGCCGGCGCGGGCGGCAGGGCGGCGGGATGCCGCTGCGACGTATCCAAAGCGGCCGATGCAGAGGCCGCGGTTGCACTTGCCGTTGCCCGATACGGCCGCCTCGACGTGCTGGTCAACAACGCGGCGATGTTCATCGCGGACGGCACGGTCGCGGATATTCCGGAAGAGGATTGGACGCGAACCTTGGCGGTCAACCTGACCGGCCCTTTCCTGATGAGCAAATACGCCATTCCGGCCATGCGGGCGGCGGGCGGCGGCAGCATCATCCATATGGGATCGCAATTGGGCTCGACCGCAAAGGCCGGCCGTACCTGGTACTGCGCCGCGAAGGCCGGCGTGATCCATCTGGCGCGGACCATGGCGGTGGACCATGCCGACGACAATATCCGGGTCAACAGCCTGTCCCCCGGTCCGATCTCGACCGAGCGGATCTACCGGCGTTATGGCGGGATGGATGAGGCAAACGCGCGATCGGGTTCGCTGACCCTGTTGCATCGCCTCGGTCGCCCCGAGGAAATCGCGGACGCTGCGCTGTTCCTGGCCAGCGACGAGTCTTCCTTCATGACCGGGTCCGACATGCTTGTCGATGGCGGGTATAACGCGCGCTGACTCCTCCTGGGCCCGCGTACCCGGTCCGTGCTAGGAGGGGAAAACCCAGGAGGCGAGGCGATGGCAGGAAGGCTGGCAGGCAAGACCGCGTTGGTCACGGCGGGAGCGCAGGGAATCGGTGCGGCGGTGACACGCGCCTTCGCCGCAGAAGGGGCACGCGTCATCGCGACCGATATCAACGAGGCGAAACTGGCGGAATATGCCGGAACGCCCGGAATCGAGACCCGGCGCCTGGACGTGACCCATGCAGCCGCCGTGACGGCTCTGGCCAACGAACTCGGCACGGTGGACGTCCTTGCAAACATCGCGGGCGTCGTTCCCCACGGCAGCGTTCTGGAGTGTTCGGAAGCCGACTGGGACATGGCG
>JBFWNZ010000350.1:0-4038 GCA_050250795.1 Alphaproteobacteria bacterium
ATGGAATTTCTCCTTCAGGGGCGATCACGAAACACTCTTCTAGCCCCTCTGGTTCTCCAACACGGTGATGGCCGTCACCTTACTCCGCCGCGCCCGCGACCGGGGTCTCCAGCGGCACCTCCAGCCGGGACAGGGCCTCGCGCGGGACGATCTGCCAGAATCGTGCCTTCTCGATGTCCCAGTCCGACAGCAGCCGCTGCGCCCAGGCCGACTGGGTCTCGGCGGCATGCTCGGCGACCAGCGTGCGGCAGGCCTCTTCCCAATGCGGATGATCGAGGCGCCGGTAGACGACGCTGTCCGGATTGATCCGGTGTTCCATGCTGGCGCCGGCGTCGTAGACGAAGGCCATGCCGCCGGTCATGCCGGCCGCAAAATTGTCGCCGACCGCGCCCAGGACGACGATTGTGCCGCCGGTCATGTACTCGCAGCCGTTGGAGCCGCAGCCTTCGACGACCGCCACCGCGCCCGAGTTGCGCACCGCGAAGCGCTCGCCCGCCTGGCCGGCGGCGAACAGCTTTCCGGCCGTCGCGCCGTAGAGCACGGTGTTGCCGATGATGGTGTTGGCGTTCGACGCAAGCGGGGAGGAGGTCATCGGCCGCACCACGATGGTGCCTCCCGACAGCCCCTTGCCGACATAGTCGTTGGCCTCGCCGAACACCTCCAGCTTCAGTCCCTGCACCGCGAAGGCACCCAGCGACTGGCCGCAGGAGCCGCGCAGCCGCACCGTGATGTGCCCGGGCGCCAGGCCGCTCATCCCGAACTGCCGGGTGATCTTGCTCGACAGTTTGGTGCCGATGGCGCGGTGCGTGTTGCGGGCGGAATACTGCAACTGCATCTTCTCGCCCTCGCGGAACAGCGGCCGCGCGTCCTCGATCATCTGTGCGTCCAGCGTCTCCGGCACCTCGTTCCGGCCCTCGCGCGTGCAATAGCGCGGCCGGTCGCCCGGATCGGCCTGGGTCAGCAGCGGATTGAGGTCGAGGTCGTCCAGATGCGCCGCGCCCCGGCTGATCTGGGCCAGCAGGTCGGTGCGGCCGATCACCTCGGCCAATGACCGCACGCCCAGCGCGGCGAGGATTTCCCGCACCTCCTCGGCGATGAAGCTGAACAGGTTGACGACCTTTTCCGGCGTGCCCCTGAACTTCTCGCGCAGCGCCGGCTTCTGCGTGCAGACGCCGACTGGGCAGGTGTCGGAATGGCATTGCCGCACCATGATGCAGCCCATCGCCACCAATGACGCGGTGCCGATGCCGAACTCCTCCGCGCCCAGCAGCGCCGCCATCACCACGTCGCGGCCGGTCTTGAGCCCGCCATCGGTGCGCAGCTTGATCCGGTGGCGCAGGCGGTTGAGCGTCAGCACCTGATGCGTTTCGGCCAGCCCCATCTCCCAGGGGATGCCCGCGTATTTGATCGAGCTCTGCGGCGAGGCGCCGGTGCCGCCGGAATGACCCGACACCAGGATCGCGTCGGCGCCGGCCTTGGCGACGCCGGCGGCGACCGTGCCGATGCCGGTGCGCGCCACCAGCTTCACGCAGACGGTGGCGTCGGGGTTGATCTGCTTCAGGTCGTAGATGAGCTGGGCCAGATCCTCGATGGAATAGATGTCGTGATGCGGCGGCGGCGAGATCAGGGTTACGCCCGGCGTCGAATGCCGCAGCCGCGCGATCAGCTCCGTCACCTTGATTCCCGGCAGCTGGCCGCCCTCGCCGGGCTTCGCGCCCTGCGCCACCTTGATCTCGATCTCGCGGCAGTTGTTGAGATACTCCGCGGTCACGCCGAAACGGCCGCTGGCGATCTGCTTGATCGCGCTCGACGCGTTGTCGCCATTGGGCTTCGGCTTGTAGCGGGCCGGGTCCTCGCCGCCCTCGCCGGAATCCGAACGCGCACCGATACGGTTCATCGCGATGGACAGCGTCTCATGCGCCTCGGGGTTTAGCGCGCCCAGCGAAATGCCGGGGGCGACCAGCCGCTTGCGGATTTCGGTGATGGATTCCACCTCGTCCACCGGCACCGGCGCGGCCTTTGGATGGAAATCCAACAGGTCGCGCAGGTTGATCGGCGGCAGCGCGTGCACGCCGTCGGAATACCGGCGGAAGGCGCCATAGGAATCGGTTTCGCAGGCCTGCTGCAGGGTGTGGATCAGCCTGCCGTCCCAGGAATGCGGATCGCCGCCGCGACGGAAGCGATAGAAGCCGCCGACCGGCAGGGCCAGCGTCTCGGGGTCGTGGGCGCGGCGGTGGTTCTCCAGCAGCTTCTGCTGGATGCCGGTCAGCCCGATGCCCGAGATGCGGCTGGACAGTCCGGGCAGGAACTCTGCCACCAGGGCGCGCGACAGCCCGACCGCCTCGAAATTGTAGCCGCCGCGATAGGAGCTGATGACGGCGATGCCCATCTTCGACATCACCTTCAGCAATCCCTCCTCCACCGCGGTCTTGTAGCGGCGCAGCGCGGTGTCCAGGTCCATCTCGCCGAACAGGCCGCGCCGGTGCCGGTCGGCGATGGCCTCCTGCGCCAGATAGGCGTTCACGGTGGTTGCCCCGACCCCGATCAGCACGGCGAAATACTGCACGTCCATGCATTCCGCGCTGCGCAGGTTGAGCGAGGTGAAGGTGCGCAGCTGCTGGCGCACCAGATGCGTGTGCACGGCACCGGCCGCCAGGATCATCGGGATCCCCGCCCGCTCGGCTGAGACGCCCTCGTCGGTCAGCACGACATGGGTGCAGCCGCCCCGCACCCCGTCCTCGGCCTCCGCCTGGATGCGGTAGATCGCGTCGCGCAGCGCCCCCGGGCCGCCATCGGCCGGGAAGGTCGCGTCGATCTCGACGACGGCCTCGCCCATATGGCGGCGCATCGCCTCGAACTCGCGGTTCAGCAGCACGGGCGAGTCGAGCTGGATGATCTCCAGCTGGCTCTCGTCCTCGTCCAGGATGTTGCCGAGGTTGCCCAGCCGCGTGGTCAGGCTCATCACCCGCCGTTCGCGCAGGCTGTCGATGGGCGGGTTCGTCACCTGGCTGAAATTCTGCCGGAAGAAATGGTGCAGCCCGCGATAGCCGCCGGACAGTACGGCCAGCGGCGAATCGTCGCCCATCGAGCCGACCGCTTCCTTCGCATCCTCGACCATCGGATGTAGGATCAGCTCCAGATCCTCCATCGACCAGCCCACCGTCACCATGCGCCGGCGCAGCGCTACACGCTCCATGCCGCCGCCCTCGCGCCCGTCGCGGCCCAGGATGTCCGGCAGCCGCTTGATGTGGCGCAGCCATTTGCCGAAGGGGCGCAGACCGGCAACCGCGTCCTTCAGTTCGCGGTCCTCGTAGAAGCGACCCTCGGCCAGCTGCACCCCGATCATCTGGCCGGGGCCGACGCGGCCCTTGCGCACCACGCGCGTCTCGTCGACCTTCACCATGCCGGCCTCGGACCCCACGATCAGCAGGCCCTCGTCGGTGATGACGAAGCGCATGGGCCGGAGCCCGTTGCGGTCCATGCCGGCCAGCACCCAGCGTCCGCCATAGGCGCAGATCGCCGCCGGCCCGTCCCAGGGCTCCATCACCGAATTGCCATAGGCATAGAAGTCGCGATGCGCCTGCGGCATCGTCGTCGACTTCTCCCAGGCCTCGGGAATCAGCAGCGACTTCACCTCGGGCAGTTCGCGCTGGGTGCGCACCAGCAGCTCGGCCACCGCATCCAGCGCCGCCGAATCCGAGCTGCCGGGCTGGATCACCGGCTTGATGTCCTCGATGTGCCGGCCGAAGCGGGGTTCGTCCAGCCGCGTCTCGTGGCTGCGCATCCAGTTGACGTTGCCGGCGATGGTGTTGATCTCGCCGTTATGCGCCAGCACCCGGAAGGGCTGGGCCAGATGCCAGGCCGGAAAGGTGTTGGTGGAGTAGCGCTGGTGATAGACGGCGAAGTTCGAGACGAAGCGCTCGTCCAGCAGGTCCGGATAGAAATCGGTCAGCTGCTCGGCCAGGAACAGGCCCTTGTAGATCATCGAGCGGCAGGACAGCGAGCAGATGTAGAAGCCGGCGATGTTCTCGGCCAGCA
>JBFWNZ010000351.1:0-3962 GCA_050250795.1 Alphaproteobacteria bacterium
TGATGGAGGATGTCGACCTGGTGCGGCGGATCGGCCCCCGCCGTCTGCGGCCCATCGCCGCACGGGCGGAGACCTCGGCGGAGCGCTACCGCCGCGACGGTTATCTCCTGCGGCCGCTCCGGAACCTGGCCTGCCTTTCGCTCTACCTGCTCGGCCTGCCGCCGCGGATGGTCGCGCGGCTCTACGGGTGAGGCACCACCTCGTCATTTTCGCCAAATCGCCCCGGCTGGGGCGTGCCAAGCGGCGTCTGGCGGCGGATATCGGTTCCGTTGCGGCCCTGCGCTTCTATCGCACCCTTCTCGCGCAGACCCTGCGCCGGCTCGCCAGCGATCCGCGCTGGCGGACATGGCTGGCGGTCACGCCGGAACCGGCCCGCTGGCCGCCGCGGCCGCAACGGATCGGACAGGGGACCGGCGATCTCGGCCGTCGCATGGATCGTGCCATGCGCGCGCTGCCGCCGGGACCGGCGGTGCTGGTCGGGGCGGATATTCCGGCCATCGGCGCGGCGCCGGTGGCGGCGGCCTTCCGCGCGCTCGGCCGGGCCGATGCGGTGTTCGGTCCTGCTGCCGATGGCGGTTACTGGCTGGTCGGGCTGCGCCGCCGGCCGCGCATGCCGGTCGCCTTTCGCGGCGTGCGTTGGTCCGGGCCGCATGCCCTGGCCGATACGGTGGCGAATCTGGCGGGGCTGGAGGTTTGGCGGGTGGCGACCCTGGCTGATGTCGATGACGGCGCGGACTATGCCCGCTGGCGGGCGGCGGGTCAGCGCTCGGTCAGCCGCGGCATCAGTTCGACGAAATTGCAGGGCCGGAAACGATAATCCAGCTGCTGCCGCAGGATCTCGTCCCACGCGTCGCGACAGGCGCCGGGCGATCCCGGCAGGGCGAAGATATAGGTGCCGCCCGCGACCCCGGCGATGGCGCGGCTCTGGATCGTCGAGGTTCCGATCTTCTGGAAGCTGATCCAGCGGAACAGTTCGCCGAACCCCTCGATCAGCTTTTCCGATACGTCCTTCACCGCTTCCGGCGTCACGTCGCGGCCGGTCACGCCGGTCCCGCCGGTGGTCAGGATAACGTCGATATCCGGCCGCGCGATCCAGTCGCGAAGCTGCGCGGCGATGGCAGGCCGGTCATCGGTCACGATGCCGCGCGCGATCAGGGTATGTCCGTCGCGCTGGATGCGCTCGGCCAGCGTGTCGCCCGACCGGTCGGTCTCGGGCGTCCGCGTGTCGGAAACGGTCAGGACGGCGATGTTCACAGCCCGGAAGGGCAGGCTCTCGTCAATTGCCACGGGAGGCCAGTTCCGTCTCTTCGACGGGGTCGTACAGCGGCCATTCCCCGGCGGCGACGGCGTCCAGGCTGGGCATCGGCTGGTTCAGCCGGTGCCGGTAGATCCACAGATTGGTCAGAACCTGCTCGACGAACTCGCGCGTCTCGCGCACCGGCAGGCTCTCGATGAACAGCAGCGGATCGTCCTGATAATCGGTCTTGATGCGCCACTTCTTCAGGTTGCCGGGTCCGCCATTGTAGGCGGCGATGGCGAAGAACAGGTTGCCGCCGATATCGCCGTCGCCCAGCAGATGGCGGACATAGCGCTGGCCGAGTTCGGTGTTCACGGCCGGGTCGAAGATCGCGCCGCTGCCTTCGCGGGCCAGCACATGGCCGCCGATGAAGCGCGCCGTCTGGGGCATCAGCTGCATCAGGCCGGATGCACCGGAGCGGCTCTTGGCGTTCGGCTTGAACGCCGATTCCTGCCGCACCAGGGCGTAGATCAGCGCGCGATCGACGGAGAAGCCGTTGACCGGCCGCCAGTCCGGAATCGGGTACAGCGCGGCGTCGACGGCCCTGGACTGGCCGTACAGCAGCCGGTTGCCCACACGCAGCGCCAGCGACGACAGGCCCGCCTTGTCCACATAGGACAGCAGGGCCTCGGCGTTGTCCGGCGAAATCTGGTCGATGAACCGGCGCAGCTCGCCCTCGGCCCGCTCGCTCTCGCCGATCTGGATCAGGGCGAGGGCGCGCCGGACCGCCGGCACCGCCGTCAGCTTCTGCAAATTCTCGGATTCGGCCGCCGGGACGTTCCAGTCGAAGCGCAGCGGCTCGCCCAGCACCCGGCTGGCAAGTAGGCCGTAGAAGGTGCGCTTGTGCTGGGCGGCATGCTGAAGCAGGCCGTTCACGCGCTCGAAGCGGCGCAGCCGCGAATTCGCCCGCGCCGCCCAGAAGGCCGCGGCCGAGGTCGTCCAGTCGTCGTGATACGGCGAATACGCCATTTCCTCGAAATGCTTTGCCGCGGTCGCGAAATTGTTGGCCCGCCATGCCGCCAGTCCGGCCCACCAATGCAGGTCCGGCACGGTGGCGGCGGCACCCGGCTTGATCTTGGCGGCCGCCGCGATGGCGTCGCTGTCACGCCCGGCATGGAAGTGGCCGCGCACGACCAGGGCCAGATTCTCTGCCATGCTGACAGCGTCGAGCTGCCGCTGGGTCGCCGAGCGGTTCAGCAGATGCATTGCCTCGGCAGCGCGACCGTCCTGGACCATGTCGCGGATATGCCTGTTCAGGCGGCGGTCCGAGACCGATCGCGGCGTACGGCTGCTGGCCCGCCCGGTGCCGCCTTCATTGTCGGCAAGGGCATCCAGGCCGTCGATGCCGGCCGGGCGTTCCGGGGCGCGGCTGGCCGAAGGCTTGCGGCGCAGCGCCAGCTTGTACACGCGGTCGGCATCCGGATGGTCGGCATAGGCGGCCAGCCAGTCGCGCAACTCGGCATAGCTGCTGCGGTAGTCCGCGTGCAGATAGCGCTGCTCCAGCACATGGCCCATCAGCAGGGGATCGGTCAGCGCCTTGATCTCGGCGCCGGCATCGGCCCATTCGCCGTCGCGCTGCAGCCGGAAGATGTTGCGGTAGCGCCGGATATCGCTGGCGTTCAGGAGGGCGTCGCTGGTCGAGAGGGAGTCGAGCGTCTTGGCGGCAGGAGCAACGATGGCAACCTGCGGGGCCGCCGCTTCGTCTGCGGCTGCCGGCGGCATGCTAGCGACCGCGAACGCCATCAGCGCTCCGGCAGCACCCACCCATTTTACGCCGCGCAACGCGGCGCGTGCTGTTTCGCCCCTTACAGCCGTCATTCGCTCCCGCGCGGGAACTGCCCACGCATCCTTGCAGCCTAGACTGAAGCCCGTATACGGGTGATTCGCGTTCCCCGCAAGCGGAACGCAAGGGGCAAAATCACAGCAGTCCGACCGCCCGCCCAGGGCGGCTATACCGCGTCCCTTTCGCCCGCTTTAATTCCTAATTCCGCCATTTTCCCTTGCAGCATCAGAAGATCGCGCCAGGCAAAACGCTTCTCCGCGGGCGAACGCAGAAGGAACGCAGGGTGAAACATCGGCAGGGCGGGAATTGAGACCTCGTCGCCCGGCGAATAGAAGTCATGCCATTTTCCGCGCAGGCGCATGATCCCTTCGCTTCTGTCCAGCACCGTCTTTGCGGCGGCGCCGCCCAGCAGGACAAGCAGCTTCGGACGCACCAGGGCGATGTGACGCTGGACGAAGGGCAGGCAGGTTGCGACCTCCGCCGTGGTCGGGCTGCGGTTGCCCGGCGGGCGCCAGAACAGGACGTTGGTGATGTAGACCGAACCGCGGTCGAGGCCGATGCAGTCCAGCATCCGGTCCAGCAGCTTGCCGCTCTGCCCGACGAAGGGCAAGCCCTGGCGGTCCTCGTCCTGGCCGGGCGCCTCGCCGATCAGCATGACCGGCGCGTCCGGATTGCCGTCCGCGAACACGGTGTTCGTCGCCGTGAATTTCAGCGCGCAGCCGTCGAAGGCTTCCAGGCGCGCCTTGAGGTCGTCCAGCGTCATCGCCGCCGCCGCGATCTCGCGCGCCTCGCCGGCCCCCTCGGACGGCGCCAGAAGGTCGGGTGCGATGATCGGCCGGGATGCGGGCTCGGCCGGCCGGGGCGCGGCGGCGGGCTGCGGCT
>JBFWNZ010000352.1:0-3918 GCA_050250795.1 Alphaproteobacteria bacterium
GGCGAGGCCTATGACCGCGAATGGCCGGAGCGGGCGAAGCGGGCGATGTGGTGACGGCGTGACCTAGAACCCGATACGCACGCCGCCGAACACCGTGCGTCCGTCACCGGGGTAGAACACCTCGGAATTCGCGGTGCGGGCGTCGGTGATGGTGCCCAGGTTCGAGATATAGCGCTCGTTCGTCAGGTTGCGGGCGTCGAGGAAGAAGGACGCGCCGTTCCCCATGTCGTAGCCGCCGCTCAGGCCCAGCAGGACATAGGAGGAGGCGCGCAGCGTGTTCGCATAGTCCGCCCAGGGCGCAACCGGAACCCATTCGAAGTTCGGGGCGACATGGACGCCCGAGGGATGCCTGTACTTCAGTTCCGCCCGGTAATAGTGCACCGGCAAGCCGGCGATCCGGTTGTCGCCGTATTGCGCGTCCTCGACGAAGGTGAAGTCGCTGAAATTATAGACCTGCCGCAGGGTCAGGTTGTGCCCGGCATCCGCACCCGGCAGCCAGCCCCGGCCGACATCCAGGTCGAAACCCAGCTCCACGCCCTGATGCAGCGTGTCGGCGGCGTTGAAGGTGGAGGCGGGAATGCCGGGGCCGGTGCTGAAGTTCAGCATCTCGCCGCGGACCCAGGAGCGATAGTAGGTGGCGTCCCAGGCAGCGCGGTCATATCGGCCGCGCGTGCCGATCTCGAAGGTCCAGGCTTCCTGGGCATCCAGCGGCACGAAGCCGGCGACGCCGCCCTGCACCAGTTCGACATAGGTCGGCGGCTCCAGGCTGCGCGAGACGTTGGCAAACAGCTGCGCCTCGGGCAGCGCGTCCCACACCACGCCCGCCTTGGGGCTGAAGCCGTCATAGGTGGCCGAGGCGTTGTTCGCGGTATTGAGGTGGTTGGTGTAGTCGCGGGTCGCGTACAGATACTGCGTGCCGAGGACCAGCGACAGGTCGGGACGGAGGTAGAAGCGGTTCTCCGCATAGAGGTCCACCGCATTCGCGTCCTGGTCGGAATAGGCTGTCCGCGCGCCGCGCGAGCCCTGCACATTCACATACTGACGCGCCTCCAGGGTGCCGGTTTTCAGCGTCGTGCCGATTATGGTGACGTTGCGGTGCCCGGCGACGTCCGTTTCGCCCTGCAAGCGCGCATAGGTGCCCAGGTTCAGGCTCTTCTGGTCCACCACCTGGAAGATCGGGTGATAGAGCTTTTTCCAGGCGCCGTAGACGCCGAGGTCGAGATTGAGCCTGTCGTCCAGCGCCAGCGACGTCTTGTTGGCCACCCGCAGCGAGCGGATATCGCGGGCGTGATCGTTGATGAGCGTGGCGCGGTTCGCCGATTGCGGGTTGTTCAGCGCGTTGTAGAGCGAGAGCGATCCCGGCAGTTCCTGGTCGATATGGTTGTAGGCGACATAGAGCCGCGTCTCGGCGTCGGGGGAAATCCGGTAGCCGACATTGCCGCCGATGCGGCCGGTCTCTCCCGTGCTCTGCTCGCGCCAGCCATCCGAGCGGACGCCGGTGGCGGCCACATAGCCGTCCCAGTCGCCGATGACGCGGGCGACCGCCCCGTGCAGGCGGCCGGTGCCCTCGCTTCCGCCTTCCAGCCGGACGAGGTTGCGGTCGGGTGCGGTATGGCCGGTGGGCGTGACGATGTTGATCGCGCCGCCGAGCGTGGCGGTGCCCCATTGCAGGCCGTTGCCGCCCTTGTAGACCTCGGTGTAGCGGGCGATCAGGGGATCGATCTCCTGGAAGTCGCCATTGCCGTCCGCCAGGTTGGTCGGCACGCCGTCCTGAAGGATGTTGATGCCGCGCATGTGGAAGGCGCGGCCCATGCCCGAGCCGCGGATGGACAGGCGGACCTCCTCGCCGAAGCGCGGCTGCGCGAACACGCCGGGCGTGTTCGAAAGCGTGTCGCGAAAGGTGCGGGTATAGCGGTCGCGATAGGCCTCAGACGGCACGAGGTCGACCGCGCCCGGTATCTGCGACATCGCGGCGCGGGCCACGTCGATGCTGGGGGCGGTCAGCGATCCGTCGCCGGGATTGACGACCGGATCGTCGAGACCGGTGCCGACCGGGCTGTAGGGAATGCCCTTGGTGATGGTGATGTTGAGGGGCGGCGTCGTCAGCGGTTCGCCGAGTGCGGGGCCGGCTGCGACAGCGAGAAGCGCAGCCGTGGAGACCCCAAGCAGGGGCCGATGCAAATTGGACATCCTTCGATGCTCCATTCTGAAGACGGACAGGACGCCGCGCCGCCGCAGCCGCAAGGGCTGCCGCGCACGGCGAGATGGACGGTCTCAGATGGAGAGGGGCGGCCCCCGAGGCTGGGCCGGGCGAACGGCCCGGCCGCTGCGATGCGGGTCGCCCGGGACCGGCAGGACGGCCCGCTCGACCGGATGAACCGCACCGAAGACGGCGAACGCATCGGGCGGAACAGCGGCGACGGGCGCGGCGGTCGCAAAGAGACAGCCACCGTCGAAGACAGAGGGACGCTCGGCCGGTTCGTCCGGCCGGTCGGCGCCGGGCAGGGTGCGGCTGTCGACCGTGACCGGGCCCGACGGCGTGCAGAGGACGATCTCGAAGCGGCCATCCTGCAACGCCGCCATCGACGGCATGTAGCCGACAGGCAGCAGGGCACGCAGCGCCATTGTCAGAACGACGACATGCGTCAGCCAGGACCGGACGGTCCGTTTGCCCCTTCGCGATGCCACCCTGTGCCGCCTCCCCTTGCGAGCGGTTCGCATCACATCACGGCATGGGAGCGGAGGCCACAGGTGTCGGGGTGCGGCGGCGATCCGTCGCAGGCTCCGTCAGGCCATGTCGCGCAGCCATGCGCAAAGGGTCGCGCGGTCGAGCGGCCCGTCGCCGGGTCGGGGCGGCGTGCCGGCGACGGGCCGGCCGAGGACGCGCAGCGCCTGGGCGGTGCGGGTGAGGAAGCCGGCGGCCTCGCCGCGGCCGACCGGGCTCGCAAGGTCCAGCGACAGCCAGCGGGTGCGGGGTTCGCCGCGCAGATAGTCCGCGGGGCCGTCGATGACGGGATCGATCATGTTCGGAAAAATCGCGACGTTGGCGCGGCTGCCCAGATCGTACAGCGTCTCGGCATGGCGCAGCGCCGGATGGCCGGGGTTCAGGCCCTCGAAATGGAAGCCGGTGACGCTGACCGGCAGCCGCAGGCATTTCACCGTTGCCTCCAGCAACTCGGGCCAGGTGGCGGCGCGGTCGGGGAAGAAGCGGTATTGCGGGTCGTCCGGCACGACGCCGCGCAGCGCCGCCCAATGGATCGCCGCGAACTGCGGATGCGCGGTCTCGACATCGCGGAAATAGGTCAGCTTGTTGCGGTGGCCGAGCTGGCCCTCCTGCACGGCCGCGACCGGCACCTCGGCCGGCGCCGCGCCGGTCTCCACCGCCAGCGCGGCGGCGACCCCGGCGGCCGTCCCGGTCTGAATCCACACGGACTCCACCCGGATCGCGCTGTAGGCGACATGGGTGGCGGAGACGGCCATGGCGACCAGCAGGTTGCCGATTCCCTGCGGCAGCAGGCAGCCATAGGGAATCTGATAGGGCGCGCGCACGGCGCGGCAGAACATCGAGCCGTCGTAATGCGGATAGTCGGGGCTGGGCTCGTCGCGCACCCGCTTGATCTCAATGGGCCAGTCGCCGATGGCGATGGCGTCCGGCTTCAAGGGCGCGCGCGGCCCGTCGCCGGCGAGGAAGGGATGGATGTCGCTCTCCGTCACCCGCGCGCGTCCCCGGATGCGCCGGCCCTCGCGGATATAGAGCATGTGGTTGAGGTTGCCGTTCTCGACGAATTCGTCGGTGGCGAGCCCTAGGCGCGGCGAGCCGCCCTCGGTCTGGATGAAGTAGAGAAAGCCCAGCATGTGGTCCATGAAGCGCTGGCGGATCGCCGGGCGCTCGCGCGGGCCGGCCAGGATATAGGCGCG
>JBFWNZ010000353.1:0-3930 GCA_050250795.1 Alphaproteobacteria bacterium
GATGATGAAGCACGGCCAAGAGACGCGGGTGGACCGCCCGACCGTGGGGCCGGAGACGGTGGACCGCGCCGCGGCTGCGGGTTTGCGCGGCATCGCCATCGAGGCCAATGGCGTCATCCTGCTCGATCGCGAGGAAGCCGTCCGGCGCGCCGACGCGGCGGGCCTGTTCCTGTTCGTGATCGAGGCCTGACGGATGGTTCCGCTGCGCGTCTTTCTCGTTGCCGGGGAGCCGTCCGGCGATGCGCTGGGCGGCCGTCTGATGGCGGCGCTGCGCCAAGTCGCCGGGACCGGGAATGTCGTCTTTGCCGGGGTGGGCGGGGATGCGATGACCGGGCAAGGGCTGCGCAGCCTGTTTCCCATGGGCGAATTGGCGGTGATGGGGCTGATGGAAGTCCTGCCGCATGCGCGGCGGCTGTTGCGGCGCATCCGTGAAACCGCCGCCGCCGCGGAGGCCTGGAAGCCCGACATCGTCGTGACGATCGATTCGCCCTCCTTCGCCAACCGGTTCGCTGCGCGGCTGCATCTGCCGGGCGTTCCGAAGGTCCATTATGTCGCGCCGTCGGTGTGGGCGTGGCGGCCGGGGCGCGTGCACAAGTTCAAGCGCAATTTCGATCACATCCTGGCTCTGCTGCCGTTCGAGCCGCCCTATTTCGAGGCGGTCGGCCTGCCTTGCCACTTCGTCGGGCATCCGGTGCTGGAATACGGTGCCGACAAGGGCGACGGACCGGGATTCCGCCGGCGCCATGGGATCGCCGCCGACGCGCCCGTGATCGCGGTGATGCCAGGCAGCCGCCGCGGCGAGGTCTCCAGGCTGGTCGAGCCGTTCGGCGAGACGCTTCGGCTGCTGGCCGCGCGCCGGCCGGACCTGACGGCGGTGGTCGCCACCGTCAGTACGGTCGCCGAGCTTGTCCAGGACGCGGTGCGGCGCTGGCCGGTACGGACGGTCGTGGTCTCGGGGAGCGCCGAGAAGTACGACGCGATGGCCGCCAGCGATGTCGGGCTTGCGGCGTCGGGCACGGTCGCGCTGGAACTGACCCTTGCCGGCGTGCCGAGCCTGATCGCCTATCGCGTCTCGCCGCTGACGGCGGCCATCGTCCGGCGCCTGGTGAAGGTGAAATATGCCAATCTGGTCAATCTTCTACTGGACCGTCCGGTCGTTCCGGAACTGTTGCAGGACCGATGCCGGCCGGCTCTGATGGCAGAGGCGCTCGAAGGCTTGATGGGCGAGGCCGGGCAGCAGCAGCTTGCGGCCGCGGGTCCGGCCTTGCAGGCCTTGGGGCAGGATGGCGCGCCGCCGAGCGTCCGTGCCGCGATGCAGTTGCTTGACATCGCGGGGCGCGGCGCGGGATCAACGGGATAGAGGGCGGCACGATCCGCCGATCAGGGAGAGCAAGAATGACGGCAACGACGCAAGATGCAGCGAACGGGAAATTCCGCTTCCTCCACACGATGATCCGGGTGCGGGACCTCGACAAGTCGATCGATTTCTACACGCGCCTGCTCGGCATGAACCTGCTGCGCAAGACGGACTATCCCAGCGGCGAGTTCACCCTGGCCTTCGTCGGCTACGGCACGGAGGAGGACAGCACGGTGGTCGAACTGACCCATAACTGGGGGCAGAAAGAGCCCTATCAGCAGGGTACGGCCTTCGGGCATCTGGCGATCGGCGTGCCCGACGTCTACGGGACCTGCGATACGATGGCCGCCGAGGGGGTGAAGATTCCGCGGCCGGCAGGGCCGATGAAGCATGGCGGCCGCGTCATCGCCTTCATCGAGGATCCCGACGGTTACAAGATCGAACTCGTCGAGCGGGCATAGGCCCGCGAAGCGGGAACCCCAAACGCGAGAGGCGGGCCGAAGCCCGCCTCTTTTGCATTCTGCCGACCCCAGGATCAGCGCTTGTCGAGCGGCACGAAGGGGCGCTCGTCGTAGCCGGTGTAGAGCTGGCGCGGACGACCGATCTTCTGGCTCGGGTCCTCGATCATCTCTTTCCACTGGGCGATCCAGCCGACGGTGCGTGCGACCGCGAACAGCACGGTGAACATGCTGGTCGGGAAGCCCATCGCCTTGAGGATGATGCCCGAGTAGAAGTCGACGTTCGGGAACAGCTTGCGCTTCACGAAGTAGTCGTCCTCGAGCGCGATCTTCTCCAACTGCATCGCCAGTTCGAGCATCGGGTCGTGGATGCCCAGGCGCTCCAGCACCTCGTGGCAGGACTGCTGCATCACCTTCGCGCGCGGGTCGTAGTTCTTGTAGACCCGGTGGCCGAAGCCCATGAGCCGGAAGTTGTCGTCCGGATCCTTGGCGCGCTTGATGAACTCGGGGATGCGGTCCTTGTGGCCGATCTCGTCCAGCATGTTCAGCACCGCCTCGTTGGCGCCGCCATGCGACGGGCCCCAGAGCGAGGAGATGCCGGCCGAGATGCAGGCGAACGGGTTGGCGCCCGACGAGCCGGCCAGCCGGACCGTGGAGGTCGAGGCGTTCTGCTCGTGATCGGCATGCAGGATGAGAAGGCGGTTGATGGCCTTCGACAGCACCGGATCGACCTTGTAGTCCTCGGCCGGCACCGCGAACAGCATCTGCAGGAAGTTCTCAGCGTAGTTGAGATTGTTCCGCGGATACTGGAAGGGCTGGCCGATGGAATACTTGTAGGCCCAGGCTGCGATGGTCGGCATCTTCGCGATCAGGCGATGCGATGCGATCATGCGGTGCTGCGGATCGTTGATATCCGTGGAGTCGTGATAGAAGGCGGACAGGGCGCCGACCACGCCGACCATGATCGCCATCGGATGGGCGTCGCGGCGGAAGCCCCGGAAGAAATAGGTGATCTGGTCGTGCAGCATCGTGTGATGCGTGATGCTGTGCTCGAACTCGGTCTTCTGCTGCGCATTCGGCAACTCGCCCTGCAGCAGCAGATAGCAGACCTCCAGGAAGTCGGTCTTCTCGGCGAGATCCTCGATCTTGTAGCCGCGGTGCATCAGCACGCCGACGTCGCCATCGATATAGGTGATCTTGGATTCGCACGAGCCGGTCGAGGTGTAGCCCGGGTCGTAGGTGAAATAGCCGGAGGTGCCGTACAGCTTCCGCACATCGATGACCTTGGGCCCCACCGACCCCGGCATCAGCGGAAAATCGAACTTGTTGCCGGTGCTGTGGTCGACCAGCGTCACATACTCGTTGCCGGCCACCTGACCGGCGGCCTTCGCTTTGTCGCTCATTGTTCTAATCTTTCCGTCTTTGAAGTTGGAAAGCGGAGAGAAACCCAGGCCCCTGCGCCCGGAGCCCTCCGTATTGCGATGCACTATACATGACGTATGAAGCGTTGAGCAAACGGCTCAACGTCCCCCCGCTACCGCGACAATTCGTGCAAGGACCTCCTCGCGGCCCAGGACCGCCATGAGTTCGAACACGCCGGGCGAGGCGTTGGAGCCGGTCAGGGCCGCGCGCAAGGGCTGGGCAAGCTTGCCGAGGCCGAGACCGCGGTGCTCCGCCGCGGTTCGCAGCCTTTCCTCCAGGGTCGGGGCATCCCAGGGCGCAACCGCGGCAAGGTCGGCGGCGAGACTCGCCAGGATGGCCGGGGCATCGCCTTCGAGCAGCTTCGCGGCCTTGGCATTGGCCAGGGGAAGCGCTGGCGCGACGACATAAAACAGTGCGTTGTCAGCAAGTTCGATGAGCGTCTTGGCGCGGGGCTTCAAGCCCGGAAGGCCGGCTGCGACCCGATTGCGCTCGGCGTCGGACAGCGGCCGCTGTGCCCGGTCCGCAAGCAGCGGTTCGATCAGAGCCAGCAGGCGCGCATCGCTCGCTTCGCGGATGTAGTGGGCGTTGAGGCTTTCCAGCCGGTCCATGTCGAACCGTGCGGCCGACCGGCCGACGGCCTCCAATCCGAACCAGGCGACGGCCTGCTCGGTCGGAATGATCTCGTCGTCGCCA
>JBFWNZ010000354.1:0-3917 GCA_050250795.1 Alphaproteobacteria bacterium
TGAGGTTACGCACGCAGTCCCAGGTATAGGGGACGTGGACCGGCGAGTAGTTGCTGCAGACGCTGTTCTTGCCCAGCGATTCCTTCAGCCCCGGCACCTTGTCCCAGTCGAGCGCCAGCCCCGTCGCCACGATCAGCCAGTCATAGCCGACGGCTGTCCCGTCGCTGAGGTCGATGGCGTTGTCCTCGGGGCGAAAGGCCTGTGCCGCGGCGCGGATCAGCTTCACCCCCTGGGGAATGACGCTCGGCGTCGGGCGCCAGGTATCCTTGACGTCGTATTCCCCGGCGCCGACCAGCGAGAAGGCGGGCTGGTAATAGTGGCGGTCGGCCGGCTCGACGATGGAGACATCGAGATTGGGCGAGCGCTTCCGCAGGCTGGCTGCCACGGTGATTCCGGCGCTGCCGCCGCCGACAATGAGAACCTGATGCTTCTGCATTGCCATTTCCCCCATCCCCCGTTCGTTTGAAAATCGTTCCGCCGACGTGCCGACGGCATGTTGGATGAGCCGCGTGCCAGAGGCAAGGGTGCCGGAATCGGTGGGAATTTCCGTCCGCGACGTCCGCGCCCGCCATTGCGCCCGGTCCGGGCTTGCGTCAGCATCGGCTGCCCGCCCGACCCGGCCCGCCTCCGGTGCCCATGGCTGCTGCCGACGCCGACATGCCCGCGCTCAGCGAGGTGCATCGTGCGCTGATCCTGGCCACGATGGCTGCGACCTCGATGCTGTTCTCCACGACGCTGACCGTCGTGACCGTGGTGCTGCCGACGCTTCAGGGCGCCTTTTCCGTCACCCAGGACCAGGTCTCCTGGCTGGTCACGCTGAATATCATCGCGATGGGGATCGGCCTGCCGCTGACCGGCTGGTTCGCGGCGCGGTTCGGCCGGCGGCGCACGCTGCTGGTCTCGGTCGCCGGCTTCATCCTCGCCTCGCTGCTCTGCGGCATCGCCGGCTCGTTCGAGGCGATGCTGCTTTTCCGCGTGATGCAGGGCGCGGCCGCGTCCACCCTGCTCGCCCTGCCCCAGGCCATCGTGATGGACACCTATCCGCGCGAGCGCCAGGCCTTCGCGCTGTCGGTCTGGGGCATCGCCGCGGTGTCCGGGCCGGCGGTGGCGCCCAGTATCGGCGGGCTGGTCAGCGAGGCGTTCGGCTGGCGGGCCAGCTTCCTGATGATGCTGCCCAGCGGCATGCTGGCCTTCATCTGCATCGCGCTGGTGCTGCGCGAAAGCGGGCGCGATCCGACCAAGCGGCTGGACTGGACGGGCTTTCTTGCGCTGGCCGCGACCATTGCCTGTCTCCAGGTCATGTTCGACCGCGGCCATCGGCTCGACTGGTTCGATTCCGACGCGATCGTCCTGCTCGCCTGCGGCGCGGCCGTCGGCTTCTATGTTTTCCTCGTGCAGTGCGCCACGCACCGCGATCCCTTCATCAGCCTGCGCATGTTCCTCGACCGTAACTTCGCCGTCGGGGTCACGCTGTCCTTCATCTTCGGGCTGATCCAGATCGCGCCGACGGTGATCCTGCCGCCCTTCCTCCAGGTGCTGAAAGGCTATCCCGATTCGCTGATCGGCCTCGTGCTCGCCATGCGCGGGGCGGGAATGGTCACGGGCTATTTCTTCGCGCCGGTCATGACCAGGCTCGATCCGCGCATCGGCATCGCCGTGGGGGCGGGGCTGACCGTGCTCAGCGGCCTGCTGATGGCGCGCTTCGATTTCGACACGCCGATGGCGACGATGGTGGTGGCGCTGCTGATCCAGGGCGTCGGCGCCAGCACCTTCTGGCTGCCGATGTCCACGCTCACCTTCTCCACCATCCCGCGCAGCATGCTGGCCCAGGGGTCGGGCATCTTCCACCTGCTGCGCGTGTTCGGCTCTACCCTGTTCGTGGCGGTCACGGTGACGGTGGTCGTGCGCGGGGTGCGCACCGTCTATTCCGACCTGAACCAGAATCTGTCGATCTTCAACGACCTGTTCGGCCTGCCCGGCGTGGCCGGGTTGTGGAACCTGGCCGATCTGCCGGGGATCGCGCGGATGGAGGGCGAGGTGGTGCGCCAGGCGACGATGGCCGCCTATCACAACGCCTTCCTCGTCTATGCCTGTGCCGCGCTGCTGGTCGTGCCCTTCCTGCTGCTGGCCCGGCCGCCGCGCCGATGACGGGCGCGCATGCCGGCGGGGTTTGCGCTAACCTGCTGTCGCGGCCGGTCCGGCACGCGACAATAACGGCGAGGAAACGACGATGAAGGCTGGCTTCCTGGGCACCGGCAGCATGGGGCTGCCGCTGGCGTCCACCCTGCTCGACCGGGCGCAGTCCCTGGTCGCGTTCGACATCAACCCCGAGGCGACGCGGCCGCTGGCCGAAAAGCAGGCGCGCATCCTGGCGTCGCCGGCCGAGGTGGCGGCCGAGACCGACATCGTGCTGGCCTGCGTGCCGACGGTGGCCAGCCTGCATGCGGTCATCGCCGGTCCCGAGGGCGTGCTGCGCGCCAAGGGGCGGCGCATGTCGATCTTCGTCAACCTTGCCACCGTCGGCAGCGAGGCGGCGGAGGAGGCGGAAAAGGCGCTCGCCGCCGAGGGGGTGGCGATGCTGGATGCGCCGATCACCGGCGGCGTCGCGCGCGCCTGGAAGGGCGACATCACCGTGGTCGCATCCGGCCCGAAGGCCGTGTTCGACGCGGCCGAGCCGACGCTGAAGAATATGGCGGGCGCCGTCCATCATGTCGGCGAGCGGGTCGGGCAGGCCCAGGTGGTGAAGGTGGCCAACAACATCATGTCCTTCACCAACCTCGTGGTGGCGCTGGAGGCGCTGGTGATGACGGCCAAGGCCGGCATCGACCCGGAAAAGACGCTGGCCGTGATCAACACCGGCACCGGCCAGAACAGCGCGTCCTTGACCAAGGTCCCGGCCGCGATCCTGAACCGCAAGTTCAACCTCCAGGCGCCGATCTACATCACCGAGAAAGACGCCAATCTGTGGCGCACCGAGGCCGAGCGGCTGGACGCGCCGCAGACGGTGGCCAGCGCCACCTATCTGACCATGCGCCAGGCCGTTGCGATGGGACTGCGCGGCGGCGACCTCAGCGAAATCCTCAAGGTGGTGGAGCGGGCCGCCGGATTCGAGCTGCCCAAGACCCGCGATTGAGCGCGGGCGAGGGGGAGGGGGACGCCATGACCGACCTGTTCGTGAAATACGGGCTGCGCCGCCTGCTCAACCTGTCGGGCAAGGAGACGGCGAACGGCGCGGCCGAGACGCCGCCCGAGGTGGTGGCGGCGGTGGCCGCGATCCTGCCCGAATCGGTCGACATGCTCGACCTCCAGGCGGCGGCCAGCGCGGTGATCGCGCGGGTCGCCGGATCGGATGCGGGCTTCGTGACCGGCTGCGTCGCCGCGGGGCTCTCGGTCTCGGTCGCGGCCTGCATGACCGGCACCGACATCGTGAAGGTCGAGCAACTGCCCGACACGGCCGGCATGAAGAACGAGGTGATCCTGCAAAAGGGTCATGACGTGCATTACGGCTCGCGGCTGTCGCAGAAGCTGCGCCTGCCGGGGGCGCGGGTGGTGGAGGTGGGCACCGCCACCGACTGCGCGCAATACCAGCTGCGCGGCGCCATCGGGCCGCAGACGGCGGCGGCCGTGTTCGTCTGGTCGCATCACTGCGTCCTGCCGGGCCTGCTCGACCTTCGCGCCTTCGCGTCCGTCTGCCGCGAGGCCGGAGTGCCGGTGATCGTGGACGCGGCCAACGAATACGACTGGCCGGGCATGCTGGCGATGGGCGCGGACCTTGTGATCTTCAGCGCGCTTAAGGCCGCGCGCGGCCCGACCGCCGGGGTGATCGCGGGGCGCGAGGACCTCGTGCGCGCCTGCATGTTCCAGGAACGCGGCATCGGCCGGCCGATGAAGGCCGGCAAGGAAGGCGTGATCGGGGC
>JBFWNZ010000355.1:0-3901 GCA_050250795.1 Alphaproteobacteria bacterium
CTTCAGCCGGAAGGTGGAGGCATCCACGACCTCGAACTGTTCGGGCTTCTCCAGCGACCCGGCCTTCATCTGCGTGGCGGGGAAGCCGCCCAGCGCGAGCGCCCGGTCGAAGGACCACTTCACATCTTCGGCCGTGACCGGGGCGCCGTCCCAGAATTTGGCATTCGGCTTGATCTTGAAATCGACGCTCATGCCGTCCGGCGCGGTCGTCCAGCTTTCCGCCAGTTCCCCCTTGAGCGTGTTGTAGTCATAGGACAGCGAGCCGTCGGGCATCTTCTTGGTCCCGAAGGTCAGCAGGCGGTCATAGATATTGATCGTGACCTGATAGCTGGGCCGGTTGGTGCCGGAGCGGTGCAGGTCGAGGCTGTTGATCGTGTTGCCGATGGCGACCACCACCGTGTCTGCGGTCTGGGCCGAAGCGGGCAGCGCCTTGAGGAAAGGCAGCATGCCAGCCCCGAGACTCGCGACGCCGGCGGTACGGATGAAACTGCGACGGTCCATGAAACAAATCCCCTGTGCAGCATGGGCAAACCCTGATGGGGAAACATGTATGCAATCGATGGGCCAGTTGTATTTTCGATATAATATATTGATATAAGTATATTTGTTGTTCTGCGAAGAGTCGTTATTGGTGCCTCATCGAACATCGAAAGATTAAAAAATATGCAATATATGGGATGCATAAATCGGCATCATCGGGCGGCTTCGCCCTCGCGGGTGCCATCTGCTATAAGCATCGCCATGACCGGGATGCGCACACGCGCGGAAGAAATCCGCTCCAGGCTCGCCGACGACATCGTGCGGGGGCGTCTTGCGCCGGGCTGGCCGCTCGAAGAAGAGGAACTGGCCCAGAAATACGGCGTATCGCGCACGCCCGTGCGCGAGGCGTTGCGACAGTTGGAGGCCATTGGCCTGGCGGTTTCGCGGCCGCATCGCGGCGCCACGGTGGCGGCGATCACGCGTGAGCGTCTGGATGAGATGTTCGCGGTGATGGGCGAGTTGGAGGGGGCTTGCGCGCGCGAATGCGCGATCCGGATGACGCCGGCCGAGCGCCGCGACCTGGAAGCGCTGCATCGCGACCTGGCCGATGCGGTGAAGCGCGGTGCGCTCGATGCCTATGCCAGCCTCAACGACCGGTTCCACAGCGCCATCTATTCGGGCAGCCACAACGGTTTCCTGGCCGAGACGACCATTGCATTGCGCTCGCGGCTGGGTCCGTTCCGGACCGCGCAGTTCCATTCGTCCTTGCAGCGTCTGGCGCAGTCCTGGGACGAGCATGACAGGGTGGTCCGGCCGATCCTGCGCGGCGACGGGCCCCAGGCGGCACAGGCGATGCGCGACCATCTGCGCACCTCGCGCCGCTATTTCGACGTGGTCGCGGACCGCGACAGCCGCGACCGTTAGCGGCGCATCGGGTCCAGGTTTCGGAACATCGCGGCGAGCGCCGGGCGCGCCTCGAAGCCGATGCCGGGCAGGTCGGGCGGTGCAGCCATGCCGTTTCGAATCTCGCATCCTTCCGCCAGTCCGCCGAATGGCGGAAAGCAGAAGGCATTGATCTCCGCGCCGCCAAGGGCGAGGCCGCTGACCATATGCAGGGCGAAGAGATGTCCGCCATGCGGCCAGAACCGCTCGCGCGTCCAGCCGCACGCCTCCATATGGCGGAGGATTTGCAGGTATCCGGGCAGTCCGTAGCAATGCACCGGATCGAAAAGCAGGATGTCGCGGTCGCGGCGCAGGCCGCCATGCCGGTCCAGAAGCTTGGCCTCAGCCAGCGAGAACAGGGCCTCGCCCGCGGCAATCGCGCCGTCGAAAGTCGCGGCGATGGCAGTCTGGGCGTCGAAATCGAGCGGATCGCAGACATCCTCGAACCACCACAAGCCGCGTCCCGACAGGGCCTGCGCCGCCGCGATCCCCGATGTCCGGTCGTATCCGTTCATCGCGTCCACGGCGAGCCGGCCGCCGGCCGGCAGTGCCGCCTGCGCCGCCTCGATCCGACGCAGGTCGTCCGACAATGTCGTGCCGCCGATCTTGATCTTCGCCGCAGTGAAGCCGGTATCGGCCATGCGGCGGATTTCGTCCGTCAGACGGGTACGGTCGCCGGCAGGATAGTAGTAGCCGCCGCCGGCATACACGGGAACGCGATCCGCCGGAACGGTCCCGAGGGTCCGGGCCAGAAAGCGGTTCAGCGGCAGTCCCGCGATCTTGGCCGCAGCATCCCAGATCGCCATGTCCAGCGTTCCCACGGCAACGCAGCGTTCGCCATGGCCGCCGGGTTTTTCGCCGGCCATCATCGCCGCCCACGCTTTGAATGGGTCCAGGTTCGATCCGTCGTCGGTTGCGAGGGCTGCGCCGGCCGCCATCAGCCGCGGTGCGAAACGCTCGCGGATCAGCCCGCCCTGGGCAAAACGGCCAATCGAGGCAAACCCATACCCCGTTACGGGACGTCCGCCCCGGACGGCGTCGGTGGCAATGCAGACGATGCTGGTGGTCAATCCGCCGGAGGGCAGGGCCGGGTCGGCATAGCGCGAGATCGGAACGCTCGCCTCATGAATCGCGACGATCTTCATCGCCGTCCATCAAGGCATGCTCGATGCGGCAGGCTTCGTCGATGATGAAGCCGTAGAGCTGCCGCAGGAAATCGGGATCGACCCCCATCGGCGCGCCGCGCGCGGCCGCCTGCTCCTTGACCTGCTCGATGCGTTCCGGCAGCAACACCGGAATGTTGCGACGCTGCTTCAGCGCGGCAACCTCTCGGACCACGGCGAAACGCTCCGCCAGCAGGCGTACGATCTCGCGGTCCAACTCGTCGATGCGCCTGCGGAACGGCGCAAGCTCAGTGGCCATCTCGTCTCCTCGCATCGCAATCCGCCTGCGTCCTACCCCGCGCCGGTATCGGCCGGCAACCCCGAAGAGAGGGATACATCCGTCCGGTGCCGGCGTTAGGTCCATGAGGGCCGTCCGGCTCTTCACGCACAAGCTCTGACGCAGGAGGGTGACGCATGCAAGACAACGTCTACAAGATCATCGAACTGGCCGGCTCCTCGACCGAGAGCATCGAGGACGCGATCCGGACGGCTGTCGCCCGGGCCTCGGAATCCGTGAAGCATCTGCGCTGGTTCGAGGTGACGCAGACCCGCGGCCATATCGAGAACGGCAAGGTCGCCCATTACCAGGTGGTCATGCGCATCGGCTTTACCGTGGAGGACTGACGCGCAGCCCGACATTGCCCATCCGTCGTGGAGATGCTTCGATAGCGCGCCCGGCATGCGCCGTCGGGTGAAATTCCAGAAACGAGGGAGAGGGACGGATGGGCTCGATGGGCAAGGTCGCGCTGGTCACGGGAGCCGGCAGCGGCATCGGCAAGGCTGCGGCGTTGCGGCTGGGCCGTGACGGCTATTCGGTCGTGCTGGCCGGGCGCCGCAAGGATGCGCTGGACGCCGTCGTGGCGGAGGGAAAGGCGGCCGGCAGCACGCTGCTGGCGGTGCCGACCGACGTGGCCGATCCCGCCTCGGTGACGGCGCTGTTCGCGCGCACGAAAGAGGCCTTCGGTCGGCTCGACGTCCTGTTCAACAACGCCGGAACCGTGGCGCTCGGCGTGCCGCTCGACGAATTGCCGGTCGAGCAGTGGAAGGCGGTTGTGGACGTCAACCTCACCGGTGTCTTCCTGTGTATCCGCGAGGCGTTCGCGCTGATGAAGAGCCAGACCCCGCGTGGCGGGCGCATCATCAATAACGGCTCGGTTTCCGCCCACGCGCCGCGGCCGAACTCCGCGCCCTATACGGCGACCAAGCACGCGATTACCGGACTGACCAAATCGGCTTCGCTCGACGGGCGAGCCTTCGACATCGCCTGCGGGCAGATCGATATCGGCAACGCCGCCACCGACATGACCGCCCGCATG
>JBFWNZ010000356.1:0-3901 GCA_050250795.1 Alphaproteobacteria bacterium
GCATGACCGGCCCGACCGCGCAGGCGCGCGGCGCCGGCGACCATGCCGAGGTGCGCGGCATGCTGCAAAGCGGCCTCGTCCTTGCCGCCGGGATCGGGCTGCTGCTGTTCGTGCTCCAGATTCCCATCGCCGCCGTCGCCTTCTGGCTGGTCGATTCGACGCCGGAGGTCGAGGCCTATGGGCGGACCTATTTCCATATCCGCGTCTGGGCCATTCCGGCCGCACTGGCGACATATGCGGTCATCGGCTGGCTTTACGGGCTGCTGGATTCGCGCACGCCGCTGATCATCCAGTTCACGGCCAACGGCATCAATATCGTGCTCGATCTGCTGTTCGTGTTCGGCTTCGGCTGGGATGTCGCGGGCGTGGCGGCGGCCAGCGTGATCGCGGAGTATTCCGGACTGGCGCTCGGGCTGTTCTTCGTGCTGCGCCGCCTGCGCACCCTGCCGATGGGCGAGACCCGCACCGGACTGTTCGATATGGCGCGGCTGCACCGGCTGGTGGCGATCAATCGCGACCTGTTCATCCGCACCCTGTGCGTGGTCGGCGCCTTTACCGTCTTTATCGGGCAGAGCGCGAAGCTGGGCGAACTGACGCTCGCCGCCAATCAGGTGCTGCACAATTTCCAGCAGTTCACGGCCTTCGGCCTCGACGGCTTCGCCTATGCGGCCGAGGCCCTGGTCGGCGGGGCCTATGGCCGGCGCGATGCCGGCGCCTTCCGCAGTGCGGTGCGGGCGTCGATGCTGTGGGCGGGGATCGTCGCGGTGCTGTTCGTCGCCGTCTACTGGGCGGCCGGACCGACCATCGTCGCGCTGTTGACCGGCATTCCCGAGGTCAAGGCCGAAGCCGGCGACTACCTGCTCTGGGTCGTGTTTATGCCGGCAATCTCGGTCTGGGCCTTCACCCTGGACGGGATCTATGTCGGCGTTTCTCGCACCCGGGTCATGCGCAACACCATGATCCTGTCGTTCCTCGCCTATCTCGCCGGGCTCTGGCTGCTGGTCCCGGCGATGGGCAATACGGGGCTGTGGATTTCCGTGACGGCCTTCCTGTCGGCGCGCGGCCTGCTGCTCGCCTTCACCTATCCCGAACTGCTGCGCTCGGTCCGGCGTTAGGCCGATCCCTCCTGCGGCGGCGGGGTCACTGGGCCGGAAGCGCGGCCTTGACCTCGGCAAGCGTCTTGAGCGATGCGGCCATGGCCGTTTTGTCGTCGCGCGCATGCGCGTCGTCGTGCACGCGATGGCCCGCTGCAAGCTTCTGCATCAGGGTCGCCTTCTGCTCGGCCGGCAGGGATGTCGCCTCAAGCCGCGCTTCGGTCTTCGGGTACTCCGTCGTTCCTTCGCAGGCCCATGCGGCGGATGAGCAGGCGACCGTCAGAAGAAAGCCGAAGGATTGCGTCCGAATGAATGACTTGACCATGGTTGCCCTCTCTTCTCCGGTCTCGGTGCGCGTGGAACGGGTGTTTCCGGCATTCTAAGCCCTCGCTGCGGTCGTGGCCATCGGTCGAATCGACGGTCACGTCCGGCGCAGCACGGCCACGGCCTCGACATGCGCGGACCAGGGGAACTGGTCGACGGGAACGGCGCGCTCGATCCGGTAGCCGCCGTCGACCAGCAGCCGCAGGTCGCGTCCCATCGTTGCGGGGTTGCACGAGACGGCGATCACCGTCGGCACGCGCGATGCCGCGATCTCGGCGGCCTGGGTGCGGGCTCCTGCGCGCGGCGGGTCGAACACCACGGCATCGAAGCCTGCCAGTTCGGTGGCCAGGAGGGGCCGGCGGGCGAGATCGCGGACCTCCGTCGTCATCGGCCGCGTCCCGCGTGCGCCGGACAGCGCCGCCAGCATGGTCGCATCGCCCTCCACCGCATGAACCGGCGCCAGCCGGGCCAGCGGAAAGCTCAGGCTGCCGCAGCCGGCATAAAGGTCGGCGATGCGGCGCACCGGATGGGGGGCGTTCTCGATGGCGGCGGCCGCCAGTCCGGCCAGGGCGCGCTCACCCTCGACGCTGGGCTGGAGAAAGGCATCGGCGGGGATACGCACGGTGACGTCGCCGAAGGTAACGCGCGGCGCCCGGCGCGCGGCGATGGGCTCGATGGCCGGGCCGCCCCGCCGCGGATCGGCCTGCCAGGAAATGCGCGCCAGGTCGTTCGTTTCGGCCAGTTCGGCGAGCGTCATTCGCGTGTCGAGGTCGGGCGCGCGCGGCCGTTCGGGCACCAGCAACATATCGATCCCGCTGTCGGTCCGGGTCAGACGCAAATCCGCTTGCCGTCCGAGTGCGGCCAGGGGCGCCAATGCCCGGCGCAGCGGCGCCACCAGTGCCGTCAGGTCGGGATGCAGCACCGGGCAGGCGGACAGGTCGAACACCTCTTGGCTCGCGCGGCGGTTGAGACCCAGCACCGGCGTCCGCCCGCGGCGGAAGGCGAAGGAAACGCGCCGCCGCGTGCCCGGCGGGATGGCGACCGTCTCCGCCACCGGGGCATCGAGTCCGCGATGCGCCAGCGCGCGCTGCAACAGGCCGCGCTTGTGGTCCGCCGCCGCCGTCGGCGACAGATGCTGCAGGGCGCAGCCGCCGCACAGGCCGAAATGCGGACAGGCCGGATCGATCCGGTTCGGACCCGGGGCCAGCATTCGCACGATCCTGGCCTCCCGACCGTCGCCGCGCGGCGCGCCCGGCGTCACGCGCAGCCGGTCGCCGGGTGCGGCGAAGGGAATGTACAGCCGCTGGCCGCCCACCTCGGCGATGCCGTCGCCCTGCGCGCCCAGCGCCGCGACGGTTGCCTCGACCTCCGCTGTATCGGATGTGGGTTGCCCCATTTCGTCTATGCCTCGATAGCTGTTTTTTTGTTGCCGTTACGCCGCTATTATATGGCTCCGCCAAGTAATGCTTGTGGGGATTGGCGGAATACCGGCTGGGGAACCGGGTCCGTATAGCGATATGTCACTTTCGACATTCATGGCATTCCTGGCAGGCCTCGGCCTGTTCCTGGGTTCGGTGTTCATCAGCACCGACAATTATTTGCTGTTCGTCGATCTGGCCAGCCTGCTGATGGTCGTCGGCGGTACGCTCGCCGCCACCTTCATGGGCCAGGAAGCGCGCTACGTCATGCTGGCGCTGCGCAGCATGTTCGGCATCATGCGGGTCCAGCGCATCGGCCGCGGCATCCTGAACCAGGAGGTCGGCCGGATCATCCGCTGGGGCTACATCGTCCAGGCCAAGGGCGTCCTCGCGCTCGAAAGCGAGGTGAAGAAGGTCCAGGGCGACGAGTTCCTGCATTTCGGCGTCGAACTGGTCGTCACCGGCTATGAGGGCGACGACGTGCGCGCCATCATGAACAATATGGCCGCGACGACCTTCGAGCGGAATATGGTCCAGGTCGGCATCCTCAAGAGCATGGCCAACACGGCACCGGCCTTCGGCATGGTCGGCACGCTGGTCGGCCTCATCATCATGCTCGATACCATGGGCAGCGACCCGTCCTCGCTGGGCCCGGCGCTGGCGGTCGCGCTGTGCACCACGCTCTACGGCGTGCTGATGGCGCGCCTGCTGCTGATGCCGGCGGCGCAGAAGCTGCAGCAGCGCCAGGAGATCATGCGCTTCCGCAACGAGCTGATGGCCGAGGGATTGGGCTTGCTGGCCGAACGCAACAGCCCGCGCTACATCCAGGACAAGATGAACAGCTTCCTGGACCCGGCGATCCGCTTCAACATCGACCAGCAGTTGAAGCGGGAGCAGCGCGCCGGATGAAGCCGCGGCCGAAGAAGGTCGACGAGGGCGGCGACGAGGACTGGCTCGTCACCTTTTCGGATACGATCTCGCTTCTCCAGGCCTTCTTCGTGATGCTCGTTTCCTTCTCGAAGATCGATATCCCGACCTTCGAGAAGGTGCAGGCGGGCATCAAGA
>JBFWNZ010000357.1:0-3881 GCA_050250795.1 Alphaproteobacteria bacterium
CTGAAGGGCGCTCTATTTTCCCTTCGCGGAGAAGCGCCCGCCGAGTGACGCGTCAGAGGGACGGCGGAGAAGCCTTGGCAGCCGGTCGGTCCAGCACTGCATCGACATAGTCGAGATTCGTCTGCGCCAGGATCAGGATGACGCGTGCATAGGGTTGATCCTGGATCGTCTGCCAGTTCTCGACGGCCTGCTGGAACCAGTATCGCGCTTGCCGCCAGTCCTGAGGCAGTCCCAGACCCTTGGCGTAGAACAGGCCAATGCCGATCTGCGATTGCACATGCCCCAGTTCGGCCAGCGGCATCAATGACGCGACGGCGCGCGGGTAGTCGCCATGGTATGCTGCCATACGCCCTTCGTCGAAACCCGCCTTGGCCGGAGCGATAGCGGCCATCATCATGGCGCCTGCCGACGCTGCCAGTAATCCTCGCATTCCTTCAATTGCCCCTTGCTGCCGGTTCTTGCCGCTTGCGGCGACGGGATCAGACTCACCGGTCAGCTTGGGCATTCCGAGGCGGTAATTGGGCGATCGTGTGGCGCCGTTCCATCCCGGCGAGATCAGGTGATATGCTGTACGCAGCCCGTCACCGACATGCCTACTGTGGAGACAATGACATGGTCGACAAGGTCAAACTCGTGAAGCCCGATGCGGCAGACGACGAGGTTGCCGCCATTTTCGACGACATTCGCCGCACCAAGGGCGCGAACTTTCTGACGCCGACCTGGGGGTTCTTCGCCCTCGACATCGAACTGCTCAAGGGCTGGTGGACGCTCACCAAGCGGTTGCAGATGACCGAAGGCTCGATATCCAAGCCGTTGCTGAACGCGATCTCGCTGGTCTGCGCAGCGGAGGTGGATTGCCCCCGCTGTATCAACAATCATCAGACCCACCTGATCGAGCATTTCGGCCTGACCACAGACGATGTGATGGACATCCTGGAATTCGAGAGCTCGACCAAGCTCGACGACATGTGGAAGGACGTTCTGCGGTTTGCGCGCAAGGTCGCGTTCAACCAGGGCACAACGGACGAGGATTTCCAGAAGCTGCGCAACCATGGCATCGACGATGTCGGGGTCTGCGAGATCGTGTCGATGGCGATGCTGGAATCCGGCATGGCGCGTCATGCCGTGGGCGTCGCTCCGTTCGAGAACGGCGACACCTGGCCCAAGGAGAACCTGCCTTCGGCCTTCTATGGCGAGAACGTCAACCGCTGACGCAGACGGGGCGGCTCCTACAAGGAGCCGCCCTTTTCGGTCCGCTCAAACCGCAGCGGCGATGATCTCGATCTCCACCTTCATTTCCGGCCGGGACAGGCCGGTGATCACGACGCGGGTCGACGCCGGCGCAGGGTCGCCGACCCGTTTTGCCCGTTCGGCCCGGAAGGCGTCGCGATAGCTGGCATCGGTGATGTAGGCCGTCATCTTCACCACGTCGCGCATGGTCATGCCGGCGGCACGCAGCACGTGCTCGACATTGTCGAAGGCGAGCTTGACCTGATCCTCGATCCGGTCGGGGATCGTGCCGTCCTTGGACATGCCGAGTTGGCCCGAACTGATGAGGATGCGCGCACCGGCGGGAATCACGACCGCATCGCTATGGGCGCTGAGGGGCGCCGGAGTTTCCTCGGCATGGATATGCTGAAGCATCGTCTGTTCCTGCTTGTCGGGGTTGATCACGGCAGATAGGCGCCGCCGTTCACATGTACCGTCTGGCCCGTCACATAGCGCCCGGCGGGGCCGCAAAGCGCCCGGACCACGGCGGCCACCTCTTCCGGACGACCGCGTCGGCCCTCGACCAGATAGTTCACGTTGTAGGCCGGCGGCGCGCCCGCCGAGGCGCCGCGAACCGTCTCGATATGGCCGGGCACCACGATGTTCGCCGTGATCGAATCGCCGCCGACTTCATGCGCCAGCGATTTCGTGAAGCCCACGAGCGCCGCCTTGGCCGCCGCGACATGGGTGCGCCCCTTCACGCCCGCGTGTCCCGCAATACCGCCCAGCGTGACAATGCTGCCGCCGCCTGCCGCCCGGATATGCGGCACCGCCGCCTGGGTGCAGAGCATCGCTCCCTCGACCGTCGGGCCGCAAACCCGCCGCCATGCATCCAGGGTCATCTCCTCGATCGGCGTCAGACCGCGAACGGCCGCGTTGTTCACCAGGATCGTCAGCTTGCCGAAGCGCGCGACCGCCTCGCCGATCATGCGCGTCGCCGCTGCCGGGTCGGCAATGTCTCCGATGCAGGCCATCGCCTTTCCGCCGGCCGCTTCGATCTCCGCGGCCAGCGCTTCGGCTTCCGCGGCCGAGGTGAGTGCATTGACGGCGATCGCCGCGCCGCCGGCGGCAAGATCGAGACAGATCGAGCGGCCGATATTGCGCGCGCCGCCGGTGACGAAGGCGACCTGCCCCGCCAGTTCATTGCCCAAGTTGTTCATGAGGTTCTCCCCGATGGGTTTGCAGACATCACTTGTTTACGAACAAAGACCCCGCGCCGGCGAACCCGGCACGGTGGGTAAGATGACGGCGGTGTTCAGCCTTCCGGCGCGGCTGCGGCAGTCCTTGGCAACTCGCCACCCCCATCGACGCCCTCTTCGACCGGCATGCCCGCCAGCTTCCATTGCGGAAAGCCGTCGCGCAGCCGGCGGACGCGCATGTTGTGCTTGCGGAGCAGTGCCACTGCGTTGCTGGCGAGTGCGCAATAGGGACCGCGGCAATAGGCGATGATCTCGCGGTCGGCTGGAATTTCGTCAAGCAGCTCTTCGATATCCTCGACCGGGATGTTTATGGCGCCCGGAATATGGCCCGCGTTGAATTCCTCCGGGTGGCGGACGTCGAGCACGATCGCCTCGCCCTTGTGCATGCGATCCACGAGTTCCTGCAAAGGCACGGACTCGACCCCGCCCAGATGCTCGCGGACCAGCTTTTCGACCTCGGCGATGTTGCTTTCCGCCAGGCGCTGCATCGAGGTCAGAAGTTCCAGCACCGCATCGTCGGCGATTCGATAATACATATGCTGTCCGCGCCGCGCGGCGGCGACCAGGCCGGCGCGCCGCAATTGCTGCAGATGCTGCGATGCGTTCGCCACGGACAGGCCGACGGCGCCCGCGACGTCCTCAACGCTGCGCGGGCCCTGCGCGAGGCAGTCCACAATCTCCAGCCGATGACCGTTCCCAAGCGCCTTTCCGATCATCGCGAATTGCGCGAACAGCAGGGATTTCAGCGGTACTTCATCCATCGCTTGCGTCATCTATCATTCAAGGAAATAATTGAATTATAGAAAGCATGTCGTCAACCCTCGGGATGCCGGCAGCCCTGCCCGCCTTAACCTGCCGCGCGCTGGCGGGCCCCAAACACCGACGAATGGAGCAGAGAATGGTCGATAAGGTTCAATTGGTGAAGCCCGATGCGGCGGATGACGAGGTTGCCGCCATCTTCGATGACATCCGCCGCACCAAGGGCGCGAACTTCCTGACGCCGACCTGGGGGTTCTTTGCGCTCGATATCGAGCTTCTCAAGGGCTGGTGGACGCTCACCAAGCGGCTGCAGATGACGGAAGGTTCGCTGCCGAAGCCGCTGCTGAACGCGATCTCGATGGTCTGTGCGGCCGAGGTCGACTGCCCCCGCTGCATCAACAACCACCAGACCCATCTGATCGAACATTTCAATATGTCGATGGACGAGGTGATGGACCTGCTCGAATTCGAGACCTGCGAGCGGGTGCCCGAAATGTGGCGCGACGTTCTGCGGTTTGCCCGCAAAGTGGCGTTCAACCAGGGCACGACCGACGAGGATTTCCAGAAGCTGCGCGACCATGGCATCGACGATGTCGGGGTCTGCGAGATCGTGTCGATGGCGATGATGGAATCCGGCATGGCCCGTCACGCGGT
>JBFWNZ010000358.1:0-3792 GCA_050250795.1 Alphaproteobacteria bacterium
CCACCTGGCCGCGGCCGAGGATTTCGCCGGTCATGATGAACAGCGGAACGGCCAGGATCACGAAGGAATACAGGCCGTCCTGCAACATCATCGGAAAGGTGATCGGCGTCTCGCCGACCGAACTGAGCGCCGCCACACCGAGGACGCCGAGCGCAAGCGCGATCGGCAGCGACAGCAGGATCAAGACGATCAAGAGTGCAATGAATACGAAGACCATAGGTGCTTGCCCCGTTTGCCCGGACCGATGGCGGCCCTGGCGAATGAACTCCCTTTGCCCGTCCGCGCGGCGCCTCGCGGCGTCCGGCGCAACGGACGCGCGTTGCTAGTCCTCCGATCCGATCTCGGCCTCGATCTCGGTGACGTCCGGGTTTTGCATGAAGATCAGCTTCTTGATCACGACGATCATCATGATCACGCCCCAGATCGGCAGAGCGGCGTAGAACCAGTAGGCGTGCATGTAGGTGTAGTCGAGTTCGAAGCTGCGGGTCGTGTACACCCACATGCTGCCGGTATAGGCCATGATGCCGAAGGTGCCGATCAGAACCAGACTGTTGAAGACGAAGATCGCCTTGTGCAGCTTCTCGCTCTTCAGGAACATCAACAGCACTTCGGCATAGAACAGGCCGTAACGTTCCATCAGGCCGACGGTCCCCATCGTCACCAGCCACAGCAGCAGCATGGTGCAGAGTTCCTCGGTCGCGCCGTAGGTCTTGTTGAAGACGAAGCGGCCGAGCACATTGGCCGTCACGAAAACCGCGAAGATCGAAAGAACGATCGCCGCGATGCCATCGCAGAGATGGATCAATCCTTGGTAGACTTTGCCCAGCGGCGAGGCATTGAAACGCGCCAGACGCGAGTCCGGCGCAGGTGCATGAGCTTGCATGGATTTCCTTCCCTAAACGGGCGGAACGCGGAGAGCGCGGCGCCACGACGACCCGCCGGGTACGACGTCGCTACGGTCCCGGATGTCCTGGCCGAAGGATCGCATCCGTTCTCCCACCGTTTGCGTTCGGGGCTGCGGCCACTTCTCGGCCAGAGCGGTTTTCGCCCTAACCGATAGCGCCGACACAACCGCCGAGGCGCCTCGATCCCCCGTCCATAAATGCCGACCGCCCAGCCACGCGTCAGCCTCGCCGACATCGCCGGTCCGGACAATGCGCGGCCCTCTTCGGTTTTCCGCGCGACAGGGCGTTCCCCTCCCCGGGCATAGTCGTCCGGGTTCCGAGCAGGCTAGGAGAAGGCGAGAGGTCAGCCAAACGCGAAACGCGTATTGCCGCAGTTCACGAATAGGTAGGGGGTGGATTTTTGCATGCCCGGAATGCCGCAGAGCGCCCTTACCCGACGACGCGGCACCCGCATAATAATTGCGGCCGTCCAGGTGACTGGACGGCCGCGCAAGTTTTCAAAGGTCGCCGATGTTGTCGTATCCGCCCGATCGCGACCTCAGGACTGGGCAGGCTTTGGTGCGTACCGCCGGCTCATCCGAGGAAGTAGTTCGGCAGGAGCAGCGAGATTTGCGGGACGTAGGCGATCATCAGCGTGAAGCAGAACAGCATCACGAACCACGGGATCGAGGCGGACCAAGCTTTCGTTATTGGGAAGTTGGTTACGCCGCATGTGGTGAGCATCACGGACGCGACCGGCGGCGTCTGCTCGCCGATCACGATGCAGAAGATGAACAGCAGGCCGAAATGCACCCGGTCCATGCCCATCGCGTCGATCAGCGGCAGGAAGATCGGGGTCATCATCAGCACCATCGGCGCGCCGTGCAGGAAGGTGCCGCAGATCACCAGGAACACGATGACCACGAAGAGCACCTGCCAGCCCGGCAGGCCCCAGCTGATGATCAGCTTGGCGAAGTTCTGCGGGATCTCCTGGGTGATCAGGTAGTGCGAGAACACCGAACTGATGCCCAGCAACAGCAACACGTTGGCCGAGCGGCGCGCCACGGTGATCAACGCCGCCGGCAATTGCCAGATGGTCATGCCGCGATAGATGACCAGTGCCGCAATCAGCGACAGGCTGGCGGTGACCGCCGCGCCCTCGGTCGGCGTGAAGATGCCGCCCACGATGCCGCCCACGATGGTGATCGGGATCAGCAGCGCCACCCAGGCACGCCACAGCCGCACCACCACGTTCTTCAGGCTGAAAGGCTCATGGGTGGGGTAGTTGCGCCGCTTGGCAATAACCCAAGTGACGAACATCAGCATCACGCCGTAGCCGACACCCGGAAGGTACCCGGCAAGGAACAGCTTGGCGATCGAGACATCCGACACGATCGAGTAGAGGATCATGCCGATGCTGGGCGGGATCAGAATGCCGATCGACGCCGAATAGGCCGTCACGACGACCGAGAAGTCCTTGGCGAAGCCGCGCCGCACCATCTCGGGAACCAGGATCGAGCCGACCGACGCCGCATCGGCAACCGCCGAGCCCGACACGTTGGCGAACAGCATCGAGGTCACGATGTTGGCATGGCCGAGGCCGCCGGCGATCCAGCCGACAAGCGCGTTGGCGAAATCGATCAGCCGCGCGGCCACCTGGCCGCGGCCGAGGATTTCGCCGGTCATGATGAACAGCGGAACGGCCAGGATCACGAAGGAATACAGGCCGTCCTGCAACATCATCGGAAAGGTGATCGGCGTCTCGCCGACCGAACTGAGTGCCGCCACGCCGATAACACCGAGCGCAAGCGCGATCGGCAGCGACAGCAGGATCAAGACGATCAAGAGTGCGATGAATACGAAGACCATAGGTGTTTGCCCCGTTTGCCAGGACCGCACATGGACCCGGCGAATGAACTCCCTTTGCCCGTCCGCGCGGCGCCTCGCGGCGTCCGACGCAACGGACGCGCGTTGCTAGTCCTCCGACCCGGCCTCGGCGTCGACTTCGGTGACATCCGGGTTTTGCATGAAGATCAGCTTCTTGATCACGACGATGGTCATGATCACGCCCCAGATCGGCAGAGCAGCATAGAACCAGTAGGCGTGCATGTAGGTGTAGTCGAGTTCGAAGCCGCGGGTCACCCACACCCACATGGCGCCGGTATAGGCCATGATGCCGAAGGTGCCGATCAGAACCAGACTGTTGAAGACGAAGATCGCCTTGTGCAGCTTCTCGCTCTTCAGGAACATCAACAGCACTTCGGCATAGAACAGGCCGTAGCGTTCCAGAAGGCCGACGGTCCCCATCGTCACCAGCCACAGCAGCAGCATGGTGCAGAGTTCCTCGGTCGCGCCGTAGGTCTTGTTGAAAACGAAGCGGCCGATCACGTTGGCCGTCACGAAAACCGCGAAGATCGAAAGAACGATCGCTGCGATGGCGTCGCAGAGCAGGATCATCCCTCGATAGGCCTTGCCCAGCGGCGAGGCGTTGAAACGCGCCAGACGCGAGTCCGACGCAGGTGCATGAGCTTGCATGGTCAGGATTCCCTATGCGTGCATGAAGCATGGTTCACGGGCTCGTGCCTCCGAACGGAGGCCCGACGGCCGCGTTGTCGCACACGTACCGGGCCATGGTTTGCATCCCTGGTTCCCCCGTTGCTCCGCCCCGTGCAAAGGGGCGGGGGCCACGGCTCATGGCTGCCGGCGCAAGGTCGCCGGCACGTGACGTTCCGATTTTAGTGGCGTGCTGTTCGTCTCCACGTCCCCCTAGCAGTTTCGCATTCTTATCGAGCCGCCCCGTCGAGCCGCCTGGGCGGCTCGACCTCTGCCCTGTTCGGCAGAACGGATTAAGCGATCAAATTACCTTCGTGCATGACCGAAATACAAGAATCGTTATGGGTGAGCCCCG
>JBFWNZ010000359.1:0-3790 GCA_050250795.1 Alphaproteobacteria bacterium
CAGACGGGCGTGCGCGCTTGCGCGATCGCATTGTCTTCGCGCTCGCTGCGCTGTCCCCAGCCGTCGAGGACACAGAGAACGATGGGGCGTCGGGTGCTCATGGTTCCAGCTTATATCGGTCGGTTGAGGCAGAATGCCAGAGGCGGCAGGACTATAACGGATCGCCGATGGCGGGTAATCCCCTGCGACGGCTCAAACACGGTGATATGGGTGCCCCGCCAGGATTTGCTGGGCGCGGTAAATCTGCTCGGCCAGCATGCCGCGGACCATCATATGCGGCCAAGTCATCCGGCCGAGGGCGAGGCGGAGGTCGGCCCGGTCGAGCACCGCGGAATCGAGACCGTCGGGTCCGCCGATGACAAAGACGGCCGTGCCGGTACCGCTGTCGCGCCATTCACGCAGGCGTTCGGCAAAGGCTTCGCTGCCGATATTTATGCCGCCTTCGTCCAGCGCGACCACTCGCGCCGCCGGCGGCAATGCCGACAGCAGCCGCTCCCCCTCGCGTTGCTTTCGTTCGGCGGAGGGCAGCTTCCGACGCTCTTCGACCTCGATCATCTCGAACTGTCGGATACGGCTGGCATAGGCATCCAGCAATATGCGCTCCGGCCCTTGCTTCAGCCGTCCGACGGCCAGAAGGACAATGCGCACGGGCCCGTCGGGGCGTCAGCCGCCGACGGCGCTGGTGGCCGGCTCGCTGGTATCCGCCGCCTCGGAGACGTCGCTCCACAGCTTTTCAAGCCGGTAAAACTCGCGAACTTCCGGACGGAACAGGTGGACGACCACGTCGCCGGCATCGACGAGAACCCAGTCGCAATGGCTCTTGCCTTCCACGGATATACCGCCGATGCCGGCCTGCTTGAGCTTCTCGACCAAATGGTCGGTCATCGCGCCGACCTGACGGTGCGATCCGCCGGAAGCGATCACCATGAAATCGGCGATCGGGGTCCGGCCGGCGAGCGGAATCGTGATCAAATCCAGGGCCTTGTCGTCGTCGAGCGATTTCTGAATCAACTCAAGGACGCCCTCGGCTCCCGGATGCTTTCGCTTACCTCTGGCTATGGCTGTGCCCTCACATTCAGGCTGGCGGATGGATGCCGGATCCGCACTGGCCGCTGTTTTGCGTGCGGCGCTTGAACACGGCGCGCCGCTGCTTCTCCCGCTTGCGTTCCTCGCGGATCTGGGTGGCGGATTGCGGGTGGAGCCGGATATGCAGGAAGCACCAGACCGGCGGCCGCATCCGCTTCAGCTTCCGCGCATCGCGCTCCGGCAGGCGATAGCGACGGAACCGCCATGCCGCCTTTCCCGAGAGTGCCTTCAAAGAATAGGTAGGACGGGCAAAAACGGCAACCGGCACGGTGCGGAACACCCAGGTCCAGTCCTTCCAGAACGGAATCTGACGGAGATTGTCCGCACCCATCAGCCAGACGAAGTGGTGGCGCGGGAAGCGGCGGGTCAGCGCGCGCATCGTGTCGATGGTGTAGCTCGTGCCCAGACGGCGCTCGATATCGGAGACCAGGATGCGCGGGTGGCGGGAAACCTGTTCCGCGCTTCGGAACCGTTCCTCGAACGGCGCCATGTCCTCGGGCGATTTCAGCGGGTTCTGCGGCGAGACCAGCCACCAGACCTGGTCCAGGCCCAGCCGATGCAACGCAATCGTGCTGATATGGCGATGGCCGTCATGGGCAGGATTGAACGATCCGCCCAGCAGGCCGATCCGCAGGCCGCGTCCCTGGCGGGATCGGACCCTCGATTCCGTGCGCTGCTCGGCATCGTCGGGGATGGTCCGGGACGGTGGTCGGTTCATCTGGCGCTGGGTCGGCTGCATGCCGGTTGGGCATGCGGCCTTGGCTCCGTGCTGGGTGGCCCCGCGCAGCAGCAGGCATCCGCGGAGGTGAAGAGGCGTACTTTGGGCCGCACCGGGGGAAGCTTGTCAAGCGGGCCTGTATCAGGGGCGGGTCTGGCCGGTCCCACGAACCACATATTTGAAGCTGGTGAGCTGTTCCGTCCCGACGGGACCGCGCGCATGCAGCTTGCCGGTCGAGATGCCGATCTCCGCGCCCATGCCGAACTCGCCGCCATCGGCGAACTGGGTCGAGGCGTTGTGCAGGACGATTGCGCTGTCGACCGCCGCAAGGAACCGCTCGGCGGCGGCATCGTCTGCCGTGACGATGGCATCGGTGTGATGCGAGCCATAGCGCTCGATATGCGCAATCGCGTCTTCCAGACCGTCCACGACCTTCACCGACATGATGGCGTCGAGATATTCGGTGGACCAGTCGGTCTCGGTGGCCGGGACCATGTCCGGAACCAGCGCCCGAGCCGCCGCGTCGCCGCGCAGTTCGCACCCGGCCGCGCGCAGGTCCGCTGCGACCGGCGGCAGCAGCGCGGCCGCGGCCGCGGCGTCGACCAGCAGGGATTCCGCCGCGCCGCAGACGCCGGTACGGCGCATCTTGGCGTTCATCACGACGCGCCGTGCCATCGCCAAGTCGGCGGCGGCATGCAGATAGACGTGACAGTTGCCTTCGAGATGCGCGATCACGGGGATGCGGGATTCTGCCATGACCCGCTCGATCAGCGATCTGCCGCCGCGGGGCACGATGATGTCGATCAGGTCGGCCATGCGCAGCATTGCGCCGACTGCGGCCCGGTCGCGCGTCGGCACCTGCTGGATGCTCGCCTCCGGCAGGCCCGCATCGGCCAACCCGCGCTTGAGGCAGGCGACGATGGCGGCGGAGCTGCGCAGGCTCTCGGAGCCGCCGCGCAGGATGGCGGCGTTGCCCGATTTCAGGCAGAGGGCACCGGCATCGGCGGTCACGTTGGGCCGCGATTCATAGATGATCCCGATGACGCCCAGCGGCACCTTCACCCGGCTGATCCGCAGCCCGTTCGGCCGTTCCCATTCCTCGGTCACCCGGCCAACGGGATCGGGCAGGTCGGCAACCGCCTCCAGCCCCACGGCCATCGCCTCGACCCGTGCCGGGTTCAACAGCAGGCGGTCGAGCAGGGCGGCCGAATTGCCCTTGGCCCTGGCATCGGCCATGTCCTGTTCGTTCGCGGCGAGAATTTCGGCAGCGGCGGCGCGGATCGCGGCAGCGCCGGCGCGCAGGGCACGGTCCTTCGCGTCGCGCGTCGCAAGGCCGAGGACATGGCTCGCCTTGCGGGCCTCCGCGGCCAGACCGCGCAGTTCCGTCTCGATATCCGTCGCGTCGGCCGCAGCGGTTGCGGTCCTGGCGGTGATGCTGCTCATGGCCTCATGCCCATGCGTCTCTCCGGGGCCGCGTAACATAGCGAAACCGGGGCAGTGCTGCACGACCCGAATCGCACCTTGCTCCATGGGTCTGCGCGGCGCAGGCTGCGGCCATGACGGGGTTCTCAGCCAATGACGACGCGCTCGCGCTGCTGCGTGCCGGACAGGCCGAAGAGGCCGAGGGACGGATCGCGGCCGCGGCGCGATCCTTCGGGCGCGCTGCCGCGGCCGATCCCGGCTGGGTCGAGCCCTGCGTCGAACTGGCCCGCCTGCTGAAGCGCGTCGGGCGCCCGGCGGATGCGATGACCGCTTATCGCGAGGCCCTGGCCCGCGACCCGGGACATGCGCTCGCCCATCTCAATCTCGGCAACCTGCTTCAGGATGCCCGCAGTTACGAGGAGGCGCTTCGACACTCCACCGCCGCGGCCGCGGCGCGGCCGGACTGGTATCTGCCCCATGCCAATGCCGGCAACGCGCTGGCGCGTCAGGACCGGACCGATGAGGCACGCGAGGCCTACGGCCGGGCGCTCGGGCTCGGCGCGC
>JBFWNZ010000360.1:0-3789 GCA_050250795.1 Alphaproteobacteria bacterium
CGCGGATTCCGCGAATCAGAAGGCGGCGGATTCGCCCCTCATCGAACTGGCTCAGCCGAAGGCGGATATCGTGATGGAGGACGGCTCGTGGCTCGCGCTCACCGCCCGCAAGGGGCTGTACGACAAGAATGTCCAGGTGCTGCAGCTGACCGGGGCCGTCAACCTGTTCCACGACAAGGGCTATGAGTTCCGGACCGAATCGGCCACATTCGACCTTAAGGCCGGCGATGCCCACGGGGTCGATCCGGTCCAGGGACAGGGACCGTTCGGGCAGCTGGATGCGCAGGGATTCGTGATCTACAACCGCGGCGAACGCGTCGTCTTCACCGGCAAGTCCAAGCTGGTCCTGCAACCCGAGGCATTGGAGAAACGGTGAGTCCGCGCCTGTCCTTCCTCGCCCGTTGCGGTGTCGCCTTGCTTGCGGCGGCCTTGTTGCTGCCGGCCGGCGCGGCCGCCCAGCAGAAGCAGACGCCGCCGAAGCGCACGCAGAGCGCCCAGCCCGCAAAGCCTCAGTCGCAGCCGCAGGCCCAGAGCGCGGCCCCGAAGGCCGGCGCCAGCCTGTTCAGCGACAGCGAAGGCCCGCTGGTGATCGAGGCCGATGACGGCATCGAGTGGCTGCGCGAGGAAAAACGCTATGTCGCGCGCGGCAATGCCGCGGCGATCCGGGGCGACATGAAGATCGCGGCCGATGTCCTGTCGGCGATCTATGCCGAGCGCGAAGGGTCGGGCCAGCAGATTCAGCGCGTTGAGGCCGCCGGCAATGTGCGAATCTTCACCAAGACCGAAACGGCATACGGCGACACCGCAGTCTACAATGCGGCAAGCGACGATCCGGTCTTCGTGCTGATCGGCAAGAAACTGCGCATCGAAAGCGCGAAGGGCGTGATCTATGCCCGCGACAGCCTGGAATACTGGGAGAAGCGCGAGATCGCGGTCGCCCGGGGCGATGCCTTCGTGGTCGAGGGCGATAACCGGCTGAAGGCCGATGTCCTGGTTGCCAGCATGGGCAAGAATCCCAAGACCGGAAAACAGGAGGTCGTGCGAATCGACGCGGACGGCAACATCCATGTCTCCACGCCCACCGACATCGTCCGCGGCGAGAAAGGCGTCTATAATTTGCTGACCGACATTGTTAAATTGTGTGGCAATGTGCGGATCACGCGAGGGCAGGATCAGCTGAATGGCTCATGCGCCGAGGTGAATCTGAAGACGGGGATCAGCCGCCTGGTGGGCGGTCAGTCGGGACGGGTCCGCGGCCTCTTCACGCCCCCGGCCGGCCGCTGACGATGCCTGTCCGATCCCAGGGCGATGGGCACGACCCGGACGGCGACGGCCGCGAGGGCCCCCGGCTGGTCGCCAGCAACGAAGGGCTGGTGGCGCGCAATCTGGGCAAGGCGTTCAAGAAGCGTCCGGTGCTGCGCGACGTCTGCATCGGCCTGCAGCGCGGCGAAGCGGTCGGCCTTCTGGGCCCCAACGGCGCCGGCAAGACGACCTGCTTCTATTGCATCACCGGTTTGATCTCGCCCGATTACGGCGAGATCCGGCTGGACGGCGTCGATGTGACGAATCTGCCGATGTATCGGCGCGCCCGGGCCGGTATCGGCTATCTGCCGCAGGAACCCTCGATCTTTCGCGGTCTCACGGTCGAACAGAATATCCGTGCCGTGCTGGAGATGGTCGAGGGCGACCGCGAGCGGCGCGAGGCCATGCTGGAGGCGCTGCTCGCCGAATTCTCGATCACCCATCTGCGCCGCACGCCGTCCATCGCGCTGTCCGGCGGCGAGCGGCGGCGGTGCGAGATCGCCCGTGCGCTCGCCTCCCAGCCGGCCTTCATCCTGCTCGACGAGCCGCTGGCCGGCATCGATCCGGTGGCGGTGCGCGATATCCGCGAGCTGGTCCGCCATCTCAAGGATCGCGGCATCGGCGTTCTCATCACCGACCACAATGTCCGTGAAACCCTCGATATCGTCGACCGCGCCTACATCCTGCACGATGGCCGCGTTCTGATGGAGGGGGCGCCCTCCGAGATCGTGGCCGACCAGGAGGTCCGCCGCGTGTATCTCGGAGAGCGCTTCAGCCTCTGAGTCGTACGACGGCCATGGCGATCACCCAACGCCTCGACCTTCGCCAGTCCCAGTCGCTGGTGATGACGCCGCAGCTGCAGCAGGCGATCAAGCTGCTGCAGCTGTCGAATGTCGAGCTGACGGCGGTGGTCGAGGATGAACTGGCGCGCAACCCGCTTCTGGAACGCAGCGAGGGCGAGGCCCCTGTGCCCGGCGAAGGCGATGGCGGCGAGCCGGCGGCCGAGCGCGAGGACGGCTCGGGATTCGAGGCCCCCGCGGACCCCGACTCGCGCCAGCTTGCGGCTGCGGAGACCTTGCCCGGCGAGTCCGATGCGCCTCTCGACATGCAGCATGAGGATGTCTGGATCGATGACGGTCCGGGCGACGCCGCGGCCGGCGGCGGTGCGGTCGACGTGCTGGGCGCCTATTCCACCGTCGGGCCGTCCGGCTCGGGCCGCTCCGACTTTGCCGACGAGGAAGGGCGGCTGGAAGGGTCGCTGGTACGGCCGACGACGCTGCGCGAGCATCTCGTCGAGCAATTGAACCTGGCTATCGCCAATTCCGGCGACCGCCTGATCGGACTGCATCTCATCGACGCCATCGATCCGACCGGCTGGCTGACCGGCGATCTTGCCGACACGGCCGCGGCGCTGGGCTGTCCGGTCCCGCGGGTGGAGGCCGTGCTGGCGGTGCTGCGCCGTTTCGATCCGTCCGGCGTTTTCGCCCGCGACCTGCGCGACTGCCTGGCCCTTCAGCTTGCCGACCGCAACCGGCTCGATCCCGCGATGCAGGCGCTGCTGGACAATCTTCCGCTGCTGGCGCGTCAGGACAAGGCGGGATTGATGGCGTGCTGCGGGGTGGATGCGGAGGATCTGGCCGAGATGGTCCAGGAAATCCGCGCCCTGAACCCCAAGCCGGGCAGCGCGTTCGATCATGAGATCGTCGAGACGGTGGTGCCGGATATCCTGATGCGGGCCCATCCCGAGGGCGGCTGGGTCGTCGAGCTCAACCCCGATACCCTGCCCAGGGTGCTGGTCAACAACGACTATTACGCCCGGATCGCCAAGACGCTGCGCAGCAAGGCCGAAAAAGACTATGTGACCGAACGCCTGCAATCGGCGAACTGGCTGGTCAAGTCGCTCGACCAGCGGGCCAACACCATCCTCAAGGTCGCGGCGGAACTGGTGCGCCAGCAGGATGGATTCTTCGAGCGCGGTGTGTCGCATCTGCGGCCGCTGATCCTGCGCGACATCGCCGATGCCATCGACATGCATGAAAGCACGGTCAGCCGCGTGACGACGAACAAGTACATCGCCACGCCGCGCGGTGTGTTCGAGCTGAAGTATTTTTTCACCGCGGCCATCGCCAGCAGCGTCGGCGGCGAGGCTCATTCGGCGGAATCGGTGCGCTATCGGATCAAGAATCTGATCGACGAGGAGCCGGCCGGCTCCATCCTGTCCGACGATCGCATCGTGGAGATCCTCAAAGGCGGCGGTATCGACATCGCCCGAAGAACGGTCGCCAAGTATCGGGAAGCGATGAAGATTCCGTCATCGGTCGAAAGGCGGCGCCAGAAGGCCCGAAGCCTTTAGCCGCCACGGCCTTCCGGGCGGCGTTGACTCTCCACGACCCCGCCCCTATGGTGCCGCCCTTCGCGGTGCGGGATAGGCCGAAAGCTGGCCCGTATCGTGAGAGGGGCAATCCAATTCGCGAGCCAATGCAGCTT